>CAJORB010000028.1:0-2267 GCA_905236565.1 uncultured Treponema sp.
GGTGAATGTTGAGATTGATGCCTGCGGAGTGGCGGAGCCACGATTGCAATACCTATTAGGCAACCGCGAAGCGGATGATTCGGAGGGCGTGGAAGTTCTTAGTGCATGAAACTAATACGCGTATAGCTCAGCTGGTAGTAGCATCGGTCTCCAAAACCGAAGGTCTTAGGTTCGAAGCCTAATGCGCGTGATAGAACTGGTACCCAAGAGGCCGAAGGGGGTAGTCTGCAAAACTGCTAGTCGTGGGTTCATATTCCGATGTTTTGATTATTCCGATAAAATTTCTAACTTCTTATAATATAAGGTAATTATCTTGATTTATCGGAATAATTCAACAAAAAAAAATACATAGATAATTTACGACTATTGTTCTTTTTTATATTTCATAATTTTATGATTGGTTATTCCAAGAAGAGAATCCCTGGCTCAAATAAAGCATTAATTGCTGGTGTCCTTTTTTTCGTTTTGGAAATCCTTGTAAGCTGCTGCAATAATAGATTTGATATCATCAAAAAGGTATTGTCTTATTTCCGGCACAGATTCATAAATAGCAATATCTTCAGCAGGTAGAAAAAATCTGTAAACATCTATATTAAAGAAACTGCAGAGTTTTGACAAAGAACTTTTGCTAGGCCAGTTGATGCCGCTTTCTATGCTTTTTATAGCTTCTTTAGATAACCCTGCAGCTTCTGCGAGTTCTCCCTGGGTCATGTTTTTGAGTTTTCGATATTTACGTATATTGTCACTTAATCTTTTCTGAATATCATCTTCTGTCATAGTGAAAAAGTGTATTAATAATACCCTTGCAGTTTATAAGAAATATGCTATAATTTATTATATAATAAATTGATATTTATATAAAGTGGTGAAATAATGTTTGAAAATAATATCTTTTTAGCAAAAGTTTCTGATAACAAGGATCCTGATGGCTTAAACAGAATCAGAGTAACATACCAAAATGAAAATGAAGTTGTAACCAATTGGATACCCTATATGACTTCTTTCGCAGGAGAGGCAACTGGAATAAGTGTATTGCCCAATGTAGATGAGCAGGTTCTTGTCACTTCTCTTGATATGCAAAAATCGAGACTGATTGCAATAGGCTCAATATGGAGCGAAGCAGCTCAACCGCCAGAAACAGGAGAAAATGGTGATGCTGATTTAAATCAGGATGGGAAAAATTCACTGACGTTTATCAAAACAAAGTCAGAGAATATGCTGATTTTTGATGATACGGATGGAAAAGAAAAGATTCAGATTATAGACAGCAAAACCAACAGCAGAATTGAATTTATTGCAGAAGATAAAAAACTGTCAATTTCGACAGATGAAGAAATTGATATGGCATCGACAAAAGATGTATGCATAAACGCTGAAAATATGAATCTTGAAGCAGAAAAAGAAGTTAATATTTCCTGCGAAAACTTTCAGGTAAAGGCTAGCAAGGAACTAAAAATGGAAGCGGACAAAGATGTGACCGTAAAAGGTTCTGGCATTGCATTGAATTAAAAAAATATAATTAGGTAAAAAAGTATGATTGATATAGAAAAAGAGATAGAAAAACTTCTGCAAAAATATCCAGATCCGAGAGATCCTGCAGGTGTATACAATTTTAGGGAGAAAAAATATCGCGAAAGCTGCCCGCCAACTTATGGAATTGTAGTAGACAATAAAGATCCGGATTGTCTTGGACGACTTAAACTTATGCTGCCTCTGGTCGGGCCAAATGCAGTAACCCCCTGGTATCAGGTGGTTGGTAATAACAGAAAGAATAAGGCAGGGTTTTGGGTACTTCCTGATATCGGCACACAGGTTATTGTATGCTTTCCGTATGGAAACCGCTCGCAGGGAATCGTGCTCGGCTGTATTTATGACATGAAGCATAAGCCACCGCAGCACAGTACTGATAATCCGAGCCACAGTTATCTTCTTCAGACAAAGAAACATCGTCTAGAAATAATAGATGAAGAGGGCAAGGAAGAAATCCGTTTTGAAACCGCAGAAGGCAAGATGAGGGCGATCCTTGGTCCAAAAGGAATTGAACTTGTAAATGAACTTGATGGTGGAATCGAAGTAAAATGTAAAAAACTGAATATAAAAGGCAAAAATATAAATCTGACAGCAAAAAAAGATTTTACAATTAAAACAGATGATAATCTGACCTTAAAAGAAAAAGGGAAGCTTTCGCTTACTGCAGATAAGGAAGTAACTCTTAAGGGTAAGAATATCAAGCTGAGCGGAAGTAAGGGCGTAACTGCAGAAGGCAA
>CAJORB010000029.1:0-28509 GCA_905236565.1 uncultured Treponema sp.
CGGCCTCCGGGTTATGAGCCCGACGAGCTGCCAGCTGCTCTACCCCGCGTCGTGTTCCGATACTATACCGATTTACTCACTAATTGTCAAGATATAGAAAAATTGCTATTATATACAGAAAATTGCGTTGCATTGCACTGTCTGCAGTACAGCGCATTATTTTTATTAAAGTTTAAGTTGCTGGAAAAACACTGGCCCTTAATTTTACACTTATGTGTAACAATTTTCTTTTAGGAGGAAAGTCATGTTTAAAATTCTCGAAACTAAACAGCTTTCTAATGATGTTTTTTACATTAAGTTTGAAGCCCCTGATATTGCACGCAATCGCAAAGCAGGTCAGTTTCTTTTAATTCAGCTTGACGTGGATTATGGAGAACGCATTCCACTTACAATTGCAGATGCAAGTGCAGAAGAAGGATGGATTGCAATCGTATTCCAGGCAGTTGGCGCAACAACTTTAAAACTTTCAAAAAAGAAACCGGGAGATGAACTTGCAGCAGTCCTCGGACCTCTCGGAAATCCTTCTATCGTAGAAAAGCACGATGCCCCTGTTGTTATTGTTGGTGGCGGAATCGGTGTAGCGCCGTGTCATCCAATCGTACAGGCACACAAGGCAATCGGCAACAAAGTAATAGTTGTAATCGCAGCAAGAACAAAAGATCTTTTGATTTTCGTTGACGAAATGAAAAAAATTGCAGATGAAGTTATCATCATGACCGACGATGGTTCAGAAGGAAGAAAAGGTGTTGCAACAATTCCGGTTCAGGAAATGTGCGAATCACAGACTCCTCCTGCAGAAGTTATCGCAATCGGTCCACCTATAATGATGAAGTTTGTATGCAAGACTACAGCTCCTTTTAATGTTCCGACTACTGTTTCTTTAAACACAATCATGATTGACGGAACAGGTATGTGTGGTGGCTGCCGCGTTTCTGTTGGTGGCGAAACAAAATTTGTTTGTGTTGATGGCCCAGAATTTGACGGATCAAAAGTTGACTGGGATAACATGATGATGCGCATGAAGTCATTTAAAGACCGCGAGCAGGAAGATTTGCACAAATGCAAGATGCAGGCGCAGGCAGATGCCCTTAACAAATAAGAGAGGTTCAAAATGGCAGAACATATTTCAACAGAAAAACTTTTGGCAGATGCCAAAGCAGAATATGATAAACTTCAGGAAAAGCTTAAGGCAGGTCCTTTAACTCCTAAAGACAGAATGGCAATTCCGCAGCAGCAGATGCCTGCACAGGAACCAAAAACACGTGCACGCCTCATGACAGAAGTCTGCACAGGTTATTCAAAAGAAATGGCAGTTGTAGAAGCAAACAGATGTCTTCAGTGTAAAAACATGCCGTGTGTTTCTGGATGTCCTGTTAACGTTCAGATTCCACAGTTCATCGAGCAGATTGCTAAAGGTGAATTTAAAAAGGCCGTTGATATAATCAAAGAAACAAGTTTGCTTCCTGCAATCTGTGGTCGCGTTTGTCCGCAGGAAAAACAGTGTCAGGGACAGTGTACTGTTGGTAAAACATACAAGAGCGCAGAAAAAGCAGTTTCTATCGGTCGTCTTGAACGCTTTGTTGCAGACTGGGAAAGAGAAAACAATCAGGTTACAATGCCTGTAATCGCTTCTAAATCTGGAAAGAAAGTTGCAGTTATCGGTTCTGGTCCTGCAGGTCTCACAGTTGCTGCAGACTGCGCTCGTGCTGGTCACGAAGTTACAGTTTTCGAAGCATTCCATAAAGCCGGTGGCGTTATGATGTACGGTATTCCAGAATTCCGTCTTCCAAAAGCAATCGTACAGAACGAAGTAGAAAACCTTAAAAAGATGGGCGTTAAGTTTGAACTTAACTTCCTGGTAGGACGCACAAACACTCTCGATCAGATTTTAACAGAACGCGGATTTGACGCAGCATTTGTCGGAACAGGTGCAGGTCTTCCAAAGTTCATGAATATTCCTGGCGAAAACTTAATCGGTGTATTCAGTGCAAACGAATATTTAACTCGCGCAAACCTCATGAAGGGTTACGATAAAGAACACGCAGACACTCCAATCTACAATGCAAAACACGTTGTAGTATGCGGTGCCGGTAACGTTGCAATGGATGCTGCCCGTATGGCATTCCGCCTTGGCGCAGAACAGGTAGATATCGTTTACCGCCGTACAAGAAATGAAATGCCGGCTCGTATCGAAGAAATCGCTCACGCAGAAGAAGAAGGCGTTAACTTTAGATTCCTCGAAAACCCTGTAGAGGTTTTAGGAAACGAAGAAGGAAAAGTTGTAGGCGTTCGCTGCTTGAGTTATGAACTTGGAGAACCAGATGCTTCTGGCCGCCGTTCACCTGTTGCAATCAAAGGAAGTGAACACGATATCGAGTGTGATGCAATGATTGTTGCTTTAGGAAACGGATCTAACCCGCTTCTTATCAAGACAACTCCAGGCCTTAACGCAGATGCAAAAGGTCACATCACTGTTGACGAAAAACAGGCAACAAGCCACGCAAAGGTTTGGGCAGGTGGAGACATCGTTTTAGGTGCTGCAACAGTAATCCTTGCCATGGGCGAAGGAAGAAAAGCTGCAGCAGGTATTAACGAATATCTTGCAAAATAAACAGGAAAGATAATTATAATAAAAAACACACGAAGTCATCTTCGTGTGTTTTTTATTCCTACAAAAGTATATTCAGTTTTTTTTATTTCTTTGCTTTTTTCTGGTACGCTTCTTTTACAGCCTCTGCAAAAAGTTTGTCCTGACTGTCAAGTTTTGGAACAGAGAACAGTGGAGAACCGTCTGTCTCAGAAACCCTGTAAATTTTTCTTGGGTCTGCTTTATATGCAGGAGAAGATTTTGCGTTAATCCACCAGTTCAGTACTGCAATGACACATGTAATATATTTAATTAAGTTTGCGTTTGTTGCAGTAACGTTGTTTGTTCTCTGCTTTGCATTTAAAAGAACATCGAGGCGTTTTGAAATCGGTGTTTCAATATCAAAGTGATAGCATTCCCATGGATTGTCCATTCCGTTTACGTTTCCAGTAGGTGGATCTACAAGTCCAACCTGGCGCGAAAGATCAGAAAATCCAGAGAGCATATAAGCAACGCGTGTCGACAAAAGAGTATACTTGTTGTCATTTACCGGACGCTCGAGCAAAAGCTGTTCGAAAGTAAAATTAGGCAGGAAAAGATATTTTGTCTGCCAGTAAATATTTGTAATTGCTTTTTTACCAAGCTGCGAATTAGGAAAGTTTGGCTGTGTGTATGTCTGGTTAACCAGAACTTTTAAATCTTCTGAATATTTTTTGTTAAAGTTATCTTCTCTGTAAACCGGCCATTCGTTTATCGCATTTGGAATCGAATCTCGTTTATCTGCAAGAAGCGGATTTGCTTCTACATTAAATTTAATGTTGTGACATGCAGTAAAGAAATCTTCGAGAATCTTTATGAGTACAATCGTAATCTGCATCGGGTTGCTTGGAGAAAGATATAAGAACGGCTCTCCAAGTTCGTAAAGCGGTTCAAAGTACGGATAAAGGTCAGGAAAGTTTTCGATATCAAGAAATCCTGCTTTAGGGAAAAGCTGATCAAGAAGTCTTAATCCTGTCTTAACCATTTCTGTTTTTTCTTCTACAGGTCTTTCTGCTGCTTCTTTTGCTTTTCTTTCGTCTTCAATCTTTTTCTTTTCTGCCGCAATTTCTTCTGGTGTTTTCTTTTTTTCTGGCAGAATCAAATCAAATTTCTTAAGTCCTACGAAATTTAAAATTGAATTTATTTCCTGAGTAAAGAATCTCGGATATGTACAGAACGGAGTTCCGCACATTCTCATCAAAAGCGGATAAAGTCCTGCAGAGCACTGTCCGTGAATATAAACCCATTCACTTATTGCTTCGCGCGACAGCATCTGAAATTTTTCTTTATTTGCTTTAGGATATTTTGTTATGTCGTTAAAAATATCTTTTATTATCTGCGTGATTGTTGCGTCGCCAAGATAATAAACTGTTATAACCTGTTTATAAATTGCCTTTACAAACGGAACAAGTTCGCTTACAAGAATTGTTGTCTTTGCAGCGTTTTCAAATTCTACATAAGCAAGTTTTATATCTCGTGTATTCCATGCTGCAACTTTTCTTAAAAAGCGGAATTTCGGATCTGTCTCATTTGAAATTTTTGCCTTATATGTATCCGGCGAATTCTGAATTATTGTTTTTACAACCGTAATAAAATTCTGAATATGGTCAATGTGATTCTTACAGTTTATCTGAACAAATTCTGGAATTACTTTTTCTGTTCCGTCTTTAAGAAGAGGACGAATGAAATTTAAAAATCCGTAATTTTTCTTGATGTTGTATTCGCTGGACATCATCAGCTTGTCCATCATCTGATTGTCTTTAGAAGAAATTACAGGAAGGTCTGCAACTTTCTTTGTTTTTTTTGGAGCTGCAGGAGCAGCTTCTTTTGGTTTAGAAGACGTAGACGATGACGATGAAGAATTTGAAGGAGAAGAATAAGAAGAGCTTGTCTGTCCTGTTGCGCGCGCATGACTTCTGTGAGTAATTGCCTTTTTTGGCAGCTTTGAATAATCAATCGGAACTGATTTTTCTACAAAGATTTCTCCACCGAGAACCTTTGTCATTTTTGCAGCTTCTTCGGGATCGAGAACTCCGATGTTCTTTCTTGTCTGTTCAAGTGTACCCGGCTCAAAAACTGCTTTTGGCGGTGCCTTTGGTTTAAATTCGTAATCGTCTTCCATAAAAAATTCCTTTTGTCTATTATCGGCAAAATCTGCAATTTTTTAAAGTAAGTAAACCTACAGACGCAGTTTACTTCGTTTTACAATTCCAGGAAAATCTTTGAGTACGATTTTGTTTCCAGCTGAATCAAGCAAAATTCCGTCAATCGTTCCAAAGATTGTACAATAATCCGTTTTAACGGCAATAAGATTTAAAGAGCGTGTCAAAAGATTTTTAGGCGTAAAAGTTAAGTCTATCATGCTCTCCAAATCCTGAATTATCCACTTCTGCGCAAGCCCAAACGGATGCGTAATATTTACAGGCGGCATTGCAGTCGTCTTTCCGTCTACAAACAGAATGTCATCGTTGTAAGAATCTGTATCCACCGCATCAAGCGAAGTCATCGAAAAACGGAATCCAATTTTCTTACCGTCAACAATTCCGGTTGCAGTAATGTTTGCGCCACTCGTGATGAACTTGTAGTAGGCGCGGTTTTCAAACAAAAAGCCAAAACCTTCTGTGTCGCCCCTAAACGATTCCAGAAGATCTCCGGTTTTTAAAGTTAAATTCAGCCTGCCGCCAATCGGAGTAAAAGCGTACCATGTTGCAGAGCAGCGGCGCATCGTTGGAGCAGGTTTTACGCAGACAACTTCTTCTGAAGCCTCAGACGAAAACCGGCCGAGAAACGAAAGCTCGACATTAGGACGAAGCGAGTCGCCCTTTACCTTTAACTTAACCGACAGACGGTCCTGGTCGTGGTTCCAGCCGATGCGTATGTAACGCGAGCGTGCCGTACTTACGCAGACTGCCTTTGAAAGTTTTTTTGGAATAAGGCGCGAACGTATTCCTAAAAACCTTCTATAAACATATTTCTGATTCGTATTTTTGTTCCACAACGTGATTTCTGCCATATTTAAAATCTTGTTGTCAAACAAATCTATCGAGCCAAGGTAATCTCCAAAGCTGAATGTATATATTAACCGCGCGCGTATCCTTAATCGTGTAAAAATTGCAGGCATCGGAATCGCAAGATAAGGGGCTCTCACGCCGCTTATATCAAGCTTGTCCGGCAATGTGTTCCATGTGCCAAAAATGGGCTTTTTGTTCTGGATTATGCGCTCAGGCCCGGCACAGATTTCTCGCTTGTACATAAGATAAATTATAATTGTATTGGCACTATTTTGCAAATTTGTAATATAGAAGCAAATCTGTAGTACGCCAGCGCAGAAAAAGCAGATGGCCAGGCGTCATGGCTGACGCTATTTTGCAAATTTGTAATATAAAAGCGCGCTCCCGCAGAAAAACCATGGGGCCCGCACGCTGCGCTCCGCTTAGAAGTGCTTCCCATGTTTTGTTCTGCTCCGCGCGCTTCTGTATTGCATAGTATTCTCAAAAGTGCGCCAATACATTATCATTTACCTCATGAAGGCCTTTTTATATCTTACACTGCTGCCGGCGCTGCTGCCAGTTTTTCTCGTATTCCGCTATGTTTACAAGCACGACAAAATCGAGCCCGAGCCAATCGGCTTTGTTTTAAAAGTAATGCTTTACGGCGCACTTTTTGCCCTCCCCTGCGGATTTATCGAAGGCATCCTTGTAGGCAGAATCGCTTCTATCTGGGGCGAAAATACAATTGAATTTGCTTTTTACGAAAACTTTTTCGGAGTAGCGCTTGTAGAAGAGCTTTCTAAATTACTCGCATTCAGAGTTCTCGTATGGAAAAACGACAACTTTAACTTTCGCTATGACGGAATCGTATACGCCGTTGCAGCTTCACTTGGATTTGCGGCTCTTGAAAATATCTGTTATGTAATGAGATTCGGTACAGAAGTTTCTATCGGACGCGCAATTTTTTCTATTCCGGGACACGCCGCTTTCGGAATTTTCATGGGCTACTATTTAAGCCGTGCAAAAAACTGCGCTCTAAAACATAATTATTTTGGACTTGTGTTCTTTATGATTTTTGCAATTGCAGTTCCTGTTGCCATTCACGGAGCATATGACTTTCTCCTTTCTGAACCGGCAAGGGATGCAGACTATGCAAAATACTTTTTAGTATTTGTAATTATTCTCGATATTCTCGCGTGGAGAAAAATCAAGCACGAGTTCAGGACCGACAGAAGACTCGGTCCCAAACCAGAGCCTATGCATTACGACCAAGCTTAAATGCTTTTTTGTTTATCTCGAGGAATGCAGGCTTTACAAGCTTTTCGATTGCCTTAAGCCATGACTCTTCGCTAAAGTCCATGTACTTAGAAAGACGTCCCATCAAAACAATGTTTACAGCCTTTACGCTTCCTGCTTCTTCTGCAAGTTTAAGACAGTCGAGTGCATCAACCTTTGCACCGGTTGCCTTAAGCTTTTCGATTACGTTTTCTGGATATGTTGCAGCGCCTGTTATTACCGGCATCGGATCAATTGTCTGTGTGTTTGTAACAACCTGTCCATCCGGTGCAAGATATTCAAGATAGCGTGCAGCTTCGAGCTGTTCAAACGATACGATAAAATCTGACTGACCCTTATCAACAATCGGGCTTGAAACTTTATCACCATAGCGCACATATGTTACAACCGAGCCGCCTCTCTGGCTCATTCCGTGAACTTCGCTTACCTTAACATCAAATCCTGCATCAAGAAGAACCTGACCAAGAGTTTTACTTGCAAGCAAAGCGCCCTGTCCACCAACACCGACTATCATTATATTTTTAGTTGAATTCATTTTAAACCACCTGCACTTCTAATTTTTTCTACACATTGAATGCGTCAAACTTACACATCTGCGTACATACTTTGCAGCCTACACAAAGCGTATCATCAACTTTTGCTTTTCCATCTTTCATGGAAATTGCAGGACATCCGATCTTCATACAAGATTTGCATGACTTACATTTATCCGGATTAACAGAAATCGGACCAGGATGTTTTACTTCTTTTAAGAGCGCACATGGTCTGCGACTTATGATAACGCTAGGTTCGTTTGCAGCAAGTTCTTCTTTGAGAGCCTGTTCACACTGTTCGATGTTGTAAGGATCTACAACGCGAACACGGTTAATGCCCATCGATTTTACAAGAGCCTCAAGATTAACTCGGCCCGCAGGATCTCCGTAAAGATTTTTTCCTGTAGTAGGATTCTGCTGGTGACCTGTCATACCTGTAATCGAGTTATCAACGATTATTACAGTTGAATTAGACTGGTTGTAAGCAATTGTTGCAAGAGATGTCATTCCAGAATGCATGAATGTTGAGTCGCCGATTACTGCAACTGTTTTTCCTTCGCTTTCTGCCTTTAATGCTTTGTTAAATCCATGAAGAGAAGAAACAGAAGCACCCATACACAATGTCATTTCCATTGCGTTAAGTGGTGCTGCACTTCCCAATGTATAACAACCGATATCACCGAGAACTGTAATTTTATTTTTGCTCAATGCATAGAACATTCCGCGGTGAGGACAACCTGCACACATTACAGGAGGTCTTACAGGAACATTTTCTGCAAGCTTAAATTTAGTTTCTGCACTGTAATCTTTAACAGCACCTGCAAGAGAAGCTATTCCGCTTTCTTTAAAACATTTTACGATTAAGTTCTGACTGAACTCACCGCAAATCGGAAGAATATCTTTTCCATGAACATTAATTCCGATTGCCTTACAATGATTTTCGATAATCGGATCAAGTTCTTCGACAACTACAACTGTTTCACAACCAGCTGCAAATTTTTTAATCAGTTCAACAGGAAGAGGATTTACCATTCCAAGTTTTAAAACGTTTACGCTGTCACCAAAAATCTCTTTTACGTACTGATATGAAGTTGAATGAGTAATGATTCCGATTTTGGAATTATTATTTTCTGTTTTGTTTACGGACGAAGTTTCTGCCCACGCTGTAAGATCCTTTATACGCTGTTCAACTACAGGATGTTTTTTAATTGCATTTGCAGGAGACATTACGTATTTTGCAATATTTTTTTCATATGTCTTAACTGCAACTTCTTTTCTATCTTCTGTATCAACAATGCTCTGACTGTGTGCAACGCGTGTACACATTTTAATCAAAACAGGTGTATCAAATTTTTCAGAAAGCTCGTAAGCAATTTTTGCAAACTCACGGCTTTCTTCTGAATCACTTGGTTCGAGCATCGGAACTTTAGAAGCAATCGCATGATGGCGGCTGTCCTGTTCATTCTGGCTTGAGTGCATTCCGGCATCATCAGCTACTCCGATAACCATTCCGGCATTAACACCTGTATAACTGCATGTATAAAGCGGGTCAGAAGCAACGTTAAGCCCAACGTGCTTCATTGCACAGAACGAACGCTTTCCTGCAAGGCTTGCTCCAAAAGCAGATTCCATTGCAACCTTTTCGTTAGGTGCCCATTCACAATAAATTTCCTTGTATTTAGCAGCTTCTTCTGTAATTTCTGTACTTGGTGTTCCAGGATAACTTGCGATAAAAGAGCATCCTGCTTCGTAAAGTCCACGCGCAACAGCGGCGTTTCCCAGCATAAGGCTTTTCATATAGACTCCAAAAATTAAATGTATGTAAACTTTTAAATATTATAGCGATTAAAATGGAATATAACAATAAGAAATTCCGCGGGTTTAAAAGCGTTATGCATATGCTCCGCTTAAAAATCAAAACATAGATTCGTATCGCTGAATTAATTCAATAAGTTCTCTTTCTTTTTGCGAGAGGTTGATTGTCGAAGAATCTGAATATTCTGGATCATACCAGTCAAAGCTTGAAAAAAGCTTTTCCAGATCGGTGCTTTTAAATTTGTATCCGTTTTTTGCATAAATCAAATTTCGTGCAATCCGAAGCTCTTCTTTTTTTAAATGTGGAATATATTCATTTTTAACAACTTTTAGATTGTCATCAGAGTCTTCGTTATAAATATAATAATATAACTGATTAACAATTGTCTTATATAATAAATCTTTACCGATATTATAAAAAACTTCTGTGCAGTCAAATGTTTCTTCTCCGATTTTTTCGTCTGTCATGTAGTCATAGTATGTTCTTAAAATTGTGTAGCTGATTGTAATTTTGTTTTTCTCGATTTTAGATGTGTAATCAGAAATTTCTCCCCTATCAGAACCTTTGATATCAAGAAGTATTTTTTTACCTGATTTTGTAAAATTATAATATGTCTGATAATTTCCAGCATTTTCTACAAGCTCAACATTTCTTTCATTTTTGACTTTTTGTAAAAAATAGATTTGTATTGGACTATAAAAACGAGTAACTAAGTCGAAATCATTAATTTTTAAAAATATATTATCTTCTGAATCACAGTAAAGATAATAATGTCCGTTATTAAACAAAGATCTTTTTATTGTATAAGTTTGACCTTCTTTATTTGTTTCTGTATGTGCCCAGGTGTTAAATCCAAAAAAGTTTTTCGAGCTTTCGTAAACTTCATTATAAAATTCTGAACCATCTGATCCTTTTATATAAAGTAATTCATCATTGTCGTCATATAAAAGCCATTTTTCTAATTGTTGTGGATCCTTGTCATAAATAATATGCTTCTTAGAATTATATTTAAACCAGTGTGCATCTTCCCATTCGTTTTTGTGATAAAACTGATTTCCGTTTAATTCATATCCAAAATAATACTTGGTTCCAAAATCCATCAGTTCACATTGAATTACACCCTCATCAAAGTGTTCATAATAAGTCCAGGATTCTCCAAGATTATCCCACCTTTTCCAGTGAACCTGACGTCCTTCCGTATCATACCAGACATAGTGATTATATTCATCTCTACCTTCTGACGCAGCAGTGTCTTCACAAAGCTTTTTAAATTCATCATTTGGTATATTTTGAATTTTATCTGTTAAAGCATTTACTTTGTTTATAAAATTTTCTTCAAATCTAAAAAGACTTGTTGGATCTTTTAATTTATCCTGGACTTTTTTGTGAATTTCAAGATTAATTCTTTCTGCTTCTTCTTCTGTTATAAACTCTTCATCAGAAGAAGCGGTTAAATCATAATCGTAGTTATAGTCATAATCATTGTCATCATCTGCTTTAACACTGCTTTCAATTATATCCTGATTTTGAATTGTATCTTCATTTTGAGATTTTTTGTTTTTGCATCCTGCAATAAAAAATAATGATGCAGAAAATAGAATAAAGAATTTTTTAGAATTTTTCATAATAACTTTCCGATATAAAAACCTTAATATAATTTTATATCAGAAAGTTGTTTTTTTAAAGTTTCTTTTAGTTGAACATGTGCAGCCACTCCTGCGCATCAGGTGGTTGGTTTTTCTGCCAGATTAACCACCCATTTTTCTTTTTTAAGCCAGAAGTGGGCAATTGCAATTTTTGGAATTTCGACTGCTTTGATTATCGCGTACATCAAGACAGGGCCGATCGAAGTGCACAACGCCATAAAAAATATTCCCGGAATAACGATAAAAAGGTTTCCGATTCCATCGACAAGCATTCCCATCATCGTATCTCCGCCGGCGCGGCTCACCGCAAACTGACCGTTTATGTAAACCCAGAGCGGCATGTAAACTGCCATTACAAAAACCATCTCTCGGCAGATTTTCTGCGAGTTTAAACTCAATTTACTGAACACAACCGGAACAAGCAGCATGCACAAAAGTCCGATTCCCGTAAAGAAAAGCCCGAATATTTTTGCACCGTTTAAAAGCCAGATTTTTTCCTGTCGTGCCTTATCAAGTTCGCCGCGCCCAAGATCTTTTCCGATAATAACTCCGGTTGCTGTAATTATTCCGCTAAATGCAACAAAAAACAGATTTGAAATTGCAAAGCTTGCCGACATTCCGGAAACTACATCTGCACCGCCGCGTCCATTGTAAAGAGCTGTCGTAATTGTTTCTGCAATTGCCCAGATCATCTCCGAACACATAATCATCCACGCCTTTGTAAAAATGCTTCCGAAAAGTTTAAAATTTAAATTGAACATATCAATCAACTTTATCGCAAACGCAGGTTTCTTCTTTATCATGTAAGCAATAAAAATTGCAGCTTCTGCGCATCGTGCGATTATAGTTGCAATCGCAGCGCCCTCAACTTCAAGACGTGGAGCGCCGAGGTTTCCGTAAATAAAAATCCAGTTAAAGAAAGTGTTTATCAAAGTCGCGATGATAGAAATCACAAGCGGAATTTTTACTTCGCCGATTTCACGAAGCGATGAAGAAACCATTGCAGAAATAAGCCACGGAATCGAAACAATGCCCATTATCCGCATGTACTTTACACCTTCACCAAGAATTAAATCTGACTGCGAATTTCCTTTTACCATTAGAGACAAAATCTGACGCGGAATAAAAAAACATGAGAGAGAAAAAAGAATCATTACAAAAAGTCCAGACCATAATTTAAAGCAGAACGACTGTTTCATTCCTTCTTTATCTTCTGCACCGGAAAACTGCGTTAAAAAAATTCCGCCGGCCATAATGATTGTGTTCATAAAAACCATGAACAGAAAAATAATCTGTCCAGTAATATTTACGCCCGACATTTTTATATCGCCTAATCCTGCGACCATAAAATTGTCGATAAGAGAAACAAAATTCTGAATCAAAAGCTGAGCCATTACCGGAATCGCGATTTTTAACGCATCTGCATAAAACGTTGCAGGCCCAAACTGTCTTGAAATTTTAAATCCTTTTGTCATAATATCAGTATATGAATTTTATTAAAAAATTAAAAGATACATCTCTTTCTGTTCTACCCGTCATGGCGATTGTGTTCTTTCTTGGAGTAACAATCGTTCCGCTTAAAAGAGAAATTCTTTTAAATTTTTTATCAGGCGGAATTTTACTAATCCTCGGTCTCACTATCTTTCTTACGGGCGTTGATTTAGGAATCGAACCGATGGGAGAACGTTGCGGTGCAGAACTTACTAAAAAGAAAAATCTTTTTTTGCTTCTTACTGCAGCATTCATAATAGGCTTTATCGTTACGGCAGCAGAACCTGACATTCAGGTTTTTGCAGATCAGGTAAAACAGATTTTCCCTTTCGTAAATAAAATTTCATTTACATTTGTAATCGCAGCAGGCGTCGGACTTTTTATTACGCTCGGACTTGTCAGAATCGTTCTTAATCTTTCTATTAAGTGGACGCTTTTTATTTTATATACGATATTATTTTTGATTTCGTTTTTTTCACCGGACAGTTTTTTTGCAATCGCATTTGATTCTGGCGGAGCAACGACAGGGCCTATGACAGTTCCGTTTATAATGGCACTTGGTCTTGGTGTTTCTTCTGTCCGTAAAGACGAAGACAACTCTTTTGGTTTAACCGGAATCTGTTCTATAGGCCCCGTGCTTGCTGTTCTTTTTTATTCACTGATGATAAAAACCGGCAGTGCAGGCGGCGTTTTAGAAAAAGAGGCGTTAGACCACGCAGGTTCTGCGCCAGCGATTTTTACGGCCTTTAAAGAAGCACTCATTTCGATTGTTCCGCTGTTTGTGCTTTTTATTGTCTTTCAGTTTTCGCTTTTACGAATGACCGCCCGCCAGTTTGCGCGAACTGTAATCGGTTTTATCTACAGCCTTATCGGCCTTACGATTTTTTTAACGGGCGTTAATAACGGATTTTCAAAAGCAGGAAGCGAGCTTGGAAAAACTTTAGGACTTTTAGTTTCTGCAAACGGCGGGCTCTGGGGCTTTGTAATAATCGTTCTTGGTCTTGTATTTGGTGCTATAATCGTGTGCGCAGAACCTGCGGTCTGGATTTTAAGCGAGCAGGTAGAGTCTGTATCAGGCGGCACGATTAAAAGAAAGACCCTCTTAATCTTTTTATCTGTCGGAACTTCAATAGCAATCGGACTTTCTCTACTCCGTTCAATTGCAGGCTTTAATTTAAAATGGATTTTGATTCCGGGTTATATAATTGCAATGCTGCTTTTAATTTTTAGTCCGCCACTTTTTAGCGGAATCGCATTTGACTCTGGCGGCGTTGCATCCGGTCCTTTAACTTCGACTTTTGTTTTATCATTTACACTCGGAGCTGCAGCAACAAATTCTGGTTCTGCAGATTCGTTTGGTGTTATTGCACTCGTTGCAATGATGCCTTTGATTGCAATTCAATTAATGGGAATAATTTATACAAAAAAATCTTCTGTACAAAATTCAGAAGAAAAAGGAGGTGCACTTTGAGTTATAAACTTATTGTAACCATCGTTCCGCAATATTCCGGAGAACTCATTACAAACACGGCGCGGGACTCAGGCTGCCCGGGCGGAACTGTTTTAATGGGAACAGAAACTTCTGCCAACGGACTTGTACAGCTTTTAGGATTTGGAGATGCACCAAAGGATATTACTTATAATCTTACACAATCAACTAAAGCGCCGGCAATTATTTCTGCAATAAAAGATGTCACCGGCAAAAAGAAAAAGAATTTCGGACTTCTTTTTTCAATCGAAGTTGATGATTTTATAAAAGCAGGTAATGAAAAACCTGCATCTTTAGAAAAAGGAGAAAAGAAAATGACAGACAATAATTATGAAATGATAAATGTAATCGTAAACAAAGGTTATGCAGAAGATGCAATGGCTGCAGCAAGAAAAGCAGGAGCCGGCGGCGGCACGATTATCCAGGCACACGGAACAGCCAAAGAAGGCGATGCAAAATTCTTTGGCTCAGAAATTGTTCCAGAAAAAGACATGCTTGTCATTCTTGTGCCTAAAGATAAAAAAGAAGCAATCGTAAATGCAGTCAAAGAATTAAACTGCTTTAAAAAAGCCGGCTCCGGAATTATCTTCTGCAACGAAATAAAAGACTTTACGATTCTCGGGAAAAACTAAGCTTTCTAATCTTTTCTTTCTGAAAGTTTTTTTAACGAAAGATAAAAAGCCGGTGCAACCCAGAGCATTCCCAAAACCCAGATGACAGGTTCTGCAAAGCATATTACTATAAAGCCAAGCTTTGGAATTAACCATCCTGTCGCCGTAATCTTTACAAGAAGTTCGATTCCACTTGCAACAAGCGGAAGTTTCTTCTGGTTTATTCCCTGTAAAGAACTTCGTATGATAACTAAAACATAAAGCGAATAATAAAACGGAACTCCGGCTTTTAAATACTGCAGACCCGCGTTTATAATTTTTACATCTGCACCAGTACCGGTAATAGAAGTTACAAGATAATAACCAAAGCTGTATGTTACGATGCACGACAAAGTTGCCCACGCCCACGAAATCAAAATAAGATATTTAATTCCGCGTTTAATTCTTGAGTATTCTTTTGCTCCATAATTCTGACTTACAAAAGTTCCAGCACTTGTTGCAAATGCACCGCCCGGAAGCATCATAAGTTCAAGATATTTTCTGCCGGCAGTAAAGCCTGCTATAAGTTCCTTTCCTAAAGAATTTATACCGGCCTGCAAAACTACTGAACCGATATCGACTACTGTAAACATCAGAGCCATAGCAACGCCCTGACTAAAAAGCTGCCGGATAATTTCTTTAGGAACCTTAAAGTCCGATAATTTTACATGCATCTCGGGTCTAAAAAATATTACAAAGAATAAACACAAGAGCGAAGAAACTGCCTGTGCAATTACTGTAGCAATTGCCGCTCCTTTTACACCGAGTTTTAATCCCACGATAAAAACAAAATCAAGAATTATATTTAAAACAACGCTTATGATAAGAAAAATGAGCGGCATCAGACTGTCCCCGAGAGCACGTAAAATCCCGGAGAACATATTGTAACTTACAGTAAATACAACTCCAAATATCAAAATCAACAGGTAAGATTTTGCCTGATCAAAAATTTCTGCAGGAACCTTTATAAGATTTAAAATCGGTTTAATAAAAACGATTCCGAAAATCGAAAGTCCAAGTGCAATAAGAATGCCAAAAAGATAAGTACCTGCAATTGCTTTCTTTAAATTCTTTTCATCCTTTGCACCGTAATGCTGACCGATTACAATCTGAAAACCATTTGTAAATCCGTGGCTTATCGTAAGAAGGAGCGTAAATACAATTCCGCTTGAACCGACTGCAGCAAGCGCTGACTGGTCGATGTATCTTCCGACGAGCATTGTATCAAATAAATTATAAAGTCGCTGTAAAACAATTCCCAGAAGAATAGGAAGTGCAAAAAGTAAAAGCGGCCTGACAATTCTGCCTTGTGTCATATCTCTCATGGCAATAATTCTACAGTTTTGAACGGTCAAATAATAGTGATTTTTTTAAAGTAATCGTTTAAAAAAATCAATAAAATCCGATTTTTTGCTGATTTTTGAGCAATTTGTTACTATTTATAGCGCCATTCAATTTGCAAAAAACAAATTTCCCATTTATAATAAATATGGAGTTTGTGAAAATGAGTAGTAACGATATTGATCCTTCAATTGCAGCTTTGTTAAATGAATCTGGTCCAGCATCTCCATCATTTGGAATGGACTTCGAAAAAATGATTCTTGAACAGGAAGCCGAAAAAAAACCTAAAAAAGATAATTTTGTTCCAGAAGTTGACTTAAGTATAAAGGAATTTAAAGAAGTTACGCATGTGTACAATGATTCACCTGCAGACTGGTTTGAAGATCCTAACTTCTATAAAACAGCAATTGCCGGCGAAGGTCAGGCATCGCAGCGACTTCATCAAGTTCTTTCTAAATACCTTACATGTAAAGATGTAAAAGACAGAATGGTTTACCGTCAGCAGGTCATCATGGCTTACTGGGAATTCATTCACTCGATTGCACCAAAGATGGCAGACAAAAATGCAGACATTACAAAAAGAATGCTCGTGCGTTTTGCAGTTCTTCTTCCATCTCTTTTTAAACCGGAACAGAAAGAATTATTTGAAAAAACAATTCTTGATAACGAAACAAACGAACCTGTTTTCTATCTTGATGAGTGGTTCCGCGGAATTGCTACAGGAAAGATTAAATGTTCTACAACCGACGAAGTTCGTCAGCCAAGAAAAGCAGGCAATCCGGAAGAAGCTGCAGTACAGGAACAGCAGCGACTTATGCAGCTGCAGTCAAAAAACTCAGGTAAACTCCAGAACGCAGAAGCTCTTCTTAACGTAAAAGAAAGTGAACGCGGAATGCTCGAAGCAGAATTAAAATCGCGCATCGACAACCTTTGTGATCACCAGCCTGTTCCAGGTTGTGACCCTCACAAAGAAGGATATACAGAAACTCAGAGAAAACTTCTTTCTGACATTACAAACTATCTTCACCAGCTTTCTAAAAACGACAAGGAGCTTACAAAAGCCCTTAACGAATATAAAGACGCAATGGAAGTTTACAATTCTGTAACGGACAAGATTGCAATGGGACCTGACATTACGACAGTAAACACAGGTGACATTGATACAGAATTTGAAACAGTAAGACAGATGGCAAAGATGACTTGTGGTCGTCAGGGTAACCAGTTCCCGATTTTTACACGCGAGTTCTATCACTGTCTTCCACAGGGAACAGGATTTAGAGAGAACGTTGTAAACATTTTAAAATGGGTAGAATCAATTGACCCGGGTGCGTTCTGTCGTATCCATAAAAACATGCCAAACAGAATTGTTCCGTTTGTAGTTCTTCTTCCTACTTATGGTGACTACGGATTCTGCTGGGAACCATTTGACCGTTACAACCGTGTAACAAGCCGCGGACGTATCGTTGTTCCGATGTATCCGCGCGATCTTAAGATTGCAGTTTTAACTGCAGTTGCAGATTTAAGATGGCAGGTTGCAAAGGAAAAAGCATCGTACTACTGGATGGAAGAAGGTCTTACCGGTCAGTACTATGAATGGATTGATAAACAGAAATTAAAGGGCGACTTAAAGCAGTACTTTATCCAGGACTATGTTCTCTGGATGACAAAGGAATCAGACGGTGTTCAGCGTCTGGATAAGGAAGTACGCGGTATTTTCTGGCGTAATATTCCGTTCCCGCAGGCGCTCAAAGATACGCTCAAGACTCGAAGTCTTGTTTACGACGAGCTTTGCAAGAAAGACCGCAACCGCGAAATGAGCGACGGATATTAATAAAACTCGCGACCGAATCTCTCAGTCGCTTTCACGAAGCCGCACCGCATGGTGCGGTTTTTTTATAACTGGATGCCGTTTTTGACTTTTGCAAGAAAGCGGTCCAGCTTCTTTCCCGTCAGCGGATTTGACTGCCCGGCAAGCACTTTCCTTAACGCATCGATTTCCTCGCCGTTAAACGCAACAGAACCAAGCATTATATTTTCAAACGACGCTGTCGCAACAGGACACACAGTCTTTACAATCTGTAAAATCGTCTTTGCATACTCGCGCATCTCAAGCTGTGCATGAATATCAAGCCTCAACTTTAAGAATCTGAAAAGGTTATTTAAATCCATCTGCCAGTAAAACTCTGTATAAAGCGACAGCGGAAGATTAATTCTGGCAATTTCACGTGCAAGTCCACGTTCTATTAAATCTTTATATTCTTCGTAAGATCTTTTCTGTTCTTTTTTAAACTCTTTCTGGATTTTCTCTGCTTCTTCTGGTTCGAGAGGTTCTAAGGCGCGCTCGAGTTTGTCTTTTTTCTGCGGGTCGATGTTCTTGATATCCGGAACATAAAACTCTTCTTTCATAATCGAAAGTCGTCCCGAGATTTCGTTCATTCGGGCCATTCGGTGGCGAACCCACTGGCGCGCGATAAAGATAGGCATCTTAAGATGAAAAGTAAAAACAACCTGTTCAAAAGGAGATGTGTGCTGCTGTCTCATAAGATAATCTATGAGCGCCTCATCCTGGAGCGCCGTTTTTGTCCCGTCACCGTACGAGACGCGCGCCGCCTGAATAATTCTTTCGTCACTTCCAAGATAGTCAACAAGACGTACAAAGCCTTTGTCTAAAACCTTAAACTCTTTATCAAGAATTTTTTCTGCTTCTTCGACCGTACAATGTGCCATAAGAACCCCTTTTAAACATTCGTTCTTTTCTATTTTCGGCACATTTAAAAATAAGTTTACAGCGACTCCCAGACCTGCACGAGATGGCCGTCAATTTTTTCGAGCACACCGGTAATTTTTTTTACGAATCCGGCCTTCACTTTTTCCTTCACTTTTTCTTCATGCTGAATCTGTCTAATTTCATTTTGAGAAAGTTTTTCATAAATGCAGAAGACTTCGTTTATAAATTCTCCTGCTTTAGAAGGCAGTTTTATTTTTGAACTGACAACGATTTTAGAAAAATACTGGAGTATTAGTAGAATTCCGCTTTTAAAAAGACCAGAATTAAGAGCGCCTTCTGTGATATTAAAACTTCCCAAAGAAATTAAAACCTTTCCGTTTGGAGTTAAAAGAGAAAAAAAGGTAATCGCAAAAACAAGAAGAAGACCCGAAACAATGCGAAGCTTCTTTTTTAAAATCACACAGACAAGAGCGAGAACAAAAACTACAGACCAGATGATGATAAGATTCATTCTGCGCTCCTTATGACAGAAAACCATTTTGATTTTTTAACAGAATATTCTGCAACAAGGCCAAGAATGATTCCCGTTACAAAGCTCGAAATTAAAAGAAACGGCGCGATGTATTTTGTATTTTCGTTGAATATAAATAGATACGAAACTGCAATCTGTGAAAGGCTGTTTGCAAGACTTCCAGAAAGGGAAATGCCGACATGAGAAATCCATCCATGTTTATAAAACGCTTTGTAAACTAAAAGCATCATAAGCGCAGAAGAAAAAGAGCCCGCAATCGAAAACAAAATCGTATACGAAAAGAGCGTTCCCGAAATAAGATTCTGAACAAACACTTTTAGAAGAACAAGAAGAAAAAACTGCGGAACAGAAAGCAGATGAAGAGCAATTATCACAGGAAGATTCGCAATTCCGAGTCTTAAAAACGGCATCGGTTTTGGAATTGCAAATTCAACTGCAGATAAAAAAAGGCAGAGAGAAGTGAGAAATGCAATCTTTTTCTGTGCTATACCTTTGTATTGCGTAGTTTCTTTATTCATCTGTATAAATATAACATACTTTTCATTTATTGACAGAAAAATCCGGGTATGGTGTAATTATAATATGAACATTGTAATTGTAGGCGCAGGATTTACTGGCATTCAGCTTGCGCGCCGCCTTATTAGTGAAAAAAACGAAGTTACCTTAATAGATAATAACGAAGATGTTGTAAGACATGTTTCTAACAGTCTCGACTGTACGGTAATTCAGGCCGACGGAAACAACCTCGAGACTCTCGAAGAAGCCGGAATTTCAAAAGCCCACGCTTTAGTCTGCGTTACAAGCAAAGACGAAGTAAACATGATAACATGTTCGCTTGTCGATGCAGTTTATCCGGACGTTTTAAAAATTGCACGCGTTCGAAACTTTGCATATTATATGAACACAGAAAAAGTTCATAAAAAGCACGCAGAAACTTTTTCTGGTAAGCATCGTCCTCTCTACGGAATCGACTTTATGATCCATCCGGACGTAGAAGCAGCACAGGCAATTGTTCAGGCAGTAGAAAGCGGCGCTGTAAGTGACGTAATTTCTTTTGAAAATTCAGAATATGAACTTACACGCATTACAATAGAAAAAAAATCAAAGTTTGCAGGCCTTTCTTTGCAGAACATGCGCACGCTTACTAAAATTCCTTTCCTTGTTGCTTATGTCGAGTCAAACGGAACTACAAAACTTCCGAGCGGTCAGACTACATTACAGGAAGGCGACAGCATCGGCGTGCTCACTAAAAAAGGTGATATTACAGAAATCCTTGAGCTTACAGGAACAGAAGTCGAAACCCTCGACAAGATTGCTTTAGTAGGTGCAGGTAAAATCGGAACTCTCATCGCAGAAAGATTAATCTCTGGAAATAAAAAGAAATTTATTTTCTCACGTCTCTTTGGAAAAAGTTCAAAAATTAATTCTAATTTTACAATCGTTGATCTTGATAAAGAACTTGCAAAAGAAGCAGCAGAAAGATTTCCTACTGCAAAAGTTTTCTGCGGTGACATCACTGATGAAAACTTCCTGTACGAAGAAAATCTTACGACATACGACCTTGTAATCTGTGCAACACACAATCACGAGTTAAACATGGTAGGCGCTGCTTATCTTGAGTCTCTCGGCGTTGGAAAATCTGTAAGCCTTGTAGAAAACGCAGCATTTGCAGGCATCGCAAGAAAACTTGGAGTTGATGTTCCTGTTCCGCTTAGAGACGCAGTCGTAGACAGCATTTTAAGTCACCTTCGCGGCAAGACAGTAACTGGAGTTCATACATTAAGTTCAGGCTCACACGAAATCATCGAGCTTACATTACCGATAGATTCAAAATTAATCGGAAAGACTCTTCCAGAAATTGCAGATCCAGGAAACTTCCTTGTCATGCTCATAAAAAAATCAAATACAGAAAATTATAAGATTCCAGACGGAACAACATCTCTTGACGCAAACGATCAGTTAATCGTAATTGTCAATTCGGATAAATCTAAAAAACTTCTTGCGTCATTCGGAGTAAAATAAATTTTATGGGAATTAAAAATTTTTTAAAAATTATTTTTGCAATTCTCGCAATCGTTGCAACAACTTATCTTATTCCGCTTGCTGTCGCATTAAACTGTCATGAATATGAAATGATTTTACCGTTTGCAGTTCCTATGGTTGCTGCATGGATTGTTTATCTTTTCGTTTATATTTTTACAAAAAAATCTCCTGTTCGTTTTACAATCAAAAGTTCGTTCGTAATCGTTGCGTTTGCATGGATTACGTGTTCGCTTTTTGGTTCGATTCCGTTTATACTTTCGGGATATTTTGATTCTGTAACCAATGCGATTTTCGAAAGCGTTTCGGGCTTTACAACAACAGGAGCTTCTATATTAAGCGATGTAGAATCTCTCCCGCGAAGTCTTAACCTCTGGCGTTGCGAAACTCACTGGCTTGGCGGAATGGGAATCGTTGCACTCACCGTTGCTCTTCTTCCTCTTTTGGGTGTCGGAGGCTTCCAGCTTATCAAGGCAGAAACTACAGGCCCTGACAAGGGAAAAGTTACTTCTAAAATTACCAACACTGCAAAAGCACTCTGGTTAATTTATTTTTCTATGACTGCTCTTCTTTTTGTTCTTCTTAAAGTTGCAGGAATGGATTTTATCGATGCGTTAAGTCACGCTTTTTCTACTCTGGGAACAGGCGGTTTTTCTACGCGAAACGCAAGCATCGCTTCGTTTAATTCACCATTAATCGAGTGGATTATTACTGTTTTTATGTTCTTTGCCGGAATTAACTTTAGCCTCTTTTTCTATCTCGTAATCGGAAAGTTTAAAGAGATAAAAAACAATTCTGAGTTTAAAGTTTATGTTTCGCTTTCGGTTATAATCATCGCGCTTGTTACTTTGATTCTTCTTCCATCGTTTAAGAATTTTTCTGATGCACTTCGAATCGGCGCGTTCCAGGTTTTCTCTATTTTGAGCACGACTGGTTTTTCTACGATGGACTTTACGCTCTGGGTTCCTGCAGCACAGTTTTTGATTTTCATTCTGTTCTTTATCGGCGGTTGTTCTGGTTCTACCAGTGGCGGAATCAAAGTAGTAAGGTGGATTGTTTTTCAAAAACAGGTACACAACGAACTTTTAAGAATGCTGCATCCACACGGAATTTTTACTGTTCGATTAAATCAAAAGCCGGGAAGAAAGGATATCGTTTTTAATGTTGCGTCGTTTATGATGTGCTATGCGGTTTTAGTTGTTCTCGTTACTTTCTGCGGAACATTTGCAAACCTTGATGTCTTTTCTGCATTTACCGGCGCGCTTTCTATGGTCGGAAACGTTGGTCCGGGATTTGGTCAGCTTTGTCCGAGCAACAATCTGGGCTTTTTACCTGCAGCGCTAAAGTGGATTTATATGTTTGCAATGCTTGCAGGCCGTCTTGAAATTTACACGATGATAATGTTCTTCGTACCAGATTTCTGGAAGCGATAAATAAAGTGCCTCAATATCAAATCCATCCAAGATATCTCAGCTCTCGAAAAAGGCATGTCCAGGCGTCATGACTGGCGCTTTTATAAATTATAGTTCCTCCGTGCCCTTGGCACAGGGCTTAACGCTGCGCCAGAATGTCACCTGGCCATCTGCTTTTTCTGCGCTGAGATATTTTTGTGCATTTGTATTCAGAAATTATATTATCGCTTCTATAAAATCACAGCATAACAAAACTGCGCGAGCAGAACAAAATATGGGAAGCACTTCTAAGCGGAGCGCAGCGTGCGGGCCCCATATTTTTTCTGCGGGAGCAGTTTTATAATTGGGATGTTTTCTGTCACATTGCTATGGGAGCAGTTTTGTAATGAGATGATGTTTTTTCTGCGAGAGCAGTTTTGCTATGATATTAATTTCAAAAGCTTGAGCAATTGTTCTTTTTCGATCAAATCAATCGGGCGGCCGTCGATGTACTTTCTCGCTTCTTCTGAGAACGAACCTGATGTAATACAAAATCCTTTGTCACATTTTGTATCTTTAATCTTTGCATGAAAGTCACGGATATAAAGTTCACCAATGGAACCAGAGTTTCTATAGAATCTGAACAACTCTTTGTCTTCCCATTTTGCATTTTCTACTTCGCACAAAATTTCGATTGTGTCTGTAATAACTGCAACGTCAATGATTTTAACAAAAGAATTGCGGTGAAAAATCTTTACAAGATTGCGGCACAATGCAACGAAGTCACTTGTTCCCGATGTAAGATAAATCTGGAGATTCGAGTTCTGGTTTAATTCCTTGTAACGGGTAATAAGCTGGTTAACATCTTTATATACAGGAACCACCTGCTGAATTTTATTTAAGCATTCAAGACCAAACGAAATTTTATTTAATCTAAAGTAACAGCCTGCAAGACGATAGTTAAGTTCAAGATATGTTTCCTGCGGAATATCAGGAAGACGAAGACCTATTTCAAAATCCTGTGCGGCTTTATCAAGCTGCTGCATCTTTGTGTGTATGATTCCGGCAGAAAGACTCGACATAGCTCCGTATTTTGGATCCGGTCTTAGATGAACGAAAATCTTGAGCGCTTTGTCTCCAAATCCGCTTTCCTGCATTGAGTCTGCAAGAGCAAAAAGAGCTTCTTTATCTTCAGGGTTTTCATCAAGCGCGCGTCTTAAATATGCGATGGCTTCTTTAAAGCGATGACCTTTGTAGCATGCCATTCCGATTGGCTGGTAGATTCCCTGAGTCTCCGGATTTATAGAAAGTGCTTTCTTTAAAAGAGGCACTGCTTTTTCGTAGTCGCCCGAGTTGAACATTGCCTGGCCAAGATAGAAGTTAGCTTCGTAGCTGTCCGGATGAACTTTTAATGCTGTTATAAGAAGAGGTGTTGCTTCCTGAGGCTTCTGAAGTTTTACGTAACAGATTCCCTGGCGAAGATTTACATCACCGATATCGATTTCTGTATGACGCGAAGAAAGTCCGTTTAACTGCTCGTAAAGTGGAAGAGCCTTGTCCCAGACATGCTCTGAGTAGTAAAGGTCAGCAAGTGGAGTTAAAGCCTGTATATTCTGAGGATTATGTGCAAGTTTTTTAGTACAGTCCCTGATAATCGAAGCGCGGTTTCTTTGACGAAGACTTCCGTCACCGCCGCCAGAAAATCCCTTGTGGCTCGTAATCAAAAGCAAAAGGCCGACAAAGCCTAAAATTGCAACCACAGCGATTATGATGGGAAGTAACATTTCATTCATAACATCTCACCTTTGTCCAAAAATCTGCCATCCCGCCCTAAATTCTTATGGCATATATAGTATATACTATTTTCGGAATTTTTGCTTACTTCTTTAATTCGCCTACCATTTCTGCAATACGCTCCATGGCTATCTTAATCTTGTTAATATCAGTAGCGTAGCAGCAGCGGATAAATCCTTCGCCGCCAGAGCCAAAACAGGTTCCCGGAACAACCGCAACATTGTGCTTTTTAATAAGCTCTACTGCAAATTCTTCGCTTGAAAGCCCTGTAGGTCTGATATCTGCAAACATGTAAAAAGCGCCTTCTGGTTCTGTACAAGGAAGCCCCATGTCGCAGAAAGCCTTATACATGAGGTTTCGGCGCTGCTGGTAGCTTACGCGCATTTTTTCTACCTCGTCCCATGCGTTACGAAGTCCTTCTGCAGCCGCATACTGGCTAAAAATCGGCGGACAGATTGAATTATACGCATGAAGCTTACAGCACTGAACTAAAAGATCGTGAGGAGCTGCGATGTATCCGATACGCCATCCTGTCATTGCAAACGACTTTGAAAAACCGTTAAAAATGACGGCATAATCCTTCATTCCCGGGAAAGAGCCGATAGAAACATGCTTTCTTCCGTCATACAAAAGCTCGCAGTATATTTCGTCACTCAAACACCAGATCTGATGCTTTTTAACGACTTCGGCGATTTTTTTAAGTTCAGCTTCGGGAATAACGCGGCCGGTTGGATTACTTGGTGAACAGAACATAACGGCCTTTGTCTTTGGAGTAATAACAGCCTCGATAGATTCTGCAGTCGGATAGAGCCCTGTTTTTGAAGTATCAAGGTGAATGATTGTAGCGCCGCATAAATCTGCAAGCGGATGATACGAAACGTAGCAGGGCTCACAGATGATAATTTCATCACCCGGATTTAAGATTGAACGCAAAACTAAATCAAGACCTTCTGATGCACCGATTGTAGGTAAAATCTCTGTCTTTGGATCGTAATACAGCTTATAGCGCTCAAGATATTTACAGATTTCTTCTCGAAGTTCGATTATACCCCAGTTAGAAGTATAAGAAGTGTGACCCTTTTCTAAGTGGTAAAATGCTTCTTCGCGCACAACCCATGGAGTCGAAAAATCCGGTTCACCAACACCGAGCGAAATAATATCATCGTGCCCTATGCACAGTTCAAAAAATTTACGGATTCCGGATGGCGGAATTTCTTCCATCTTGGAACTAAATTTATCTTTTCTGGTATTCATTTATGCCTGTACTCCCTCGCGGCGGTCATGTTCATCTTCGACATATACGATGTCGTTTTCTTTGTAAGTCTTAAGAACAAAATTTGTTTTTGTTGAACGAACGCCCTCTAAAGTTGAAAGTTTTTCAGAAACAAACAATGCAACTTCTTTTAAAGATTTTCCTTCGATAATGATTTTAAAATCATATCCGCCGCTCATAAGATAGAGCGACTTAACCTGTGGAAAACGGTAAATACGGTCAGCAATTGCGTCAAAACCATGCTCTCTCTGTGGCTGAACCTGAATCTGGATTTCTGCCATTACGTTTTCCTGGGCTTCTTTATCTTTTTCCGGGTTTACAATGGCGGCGTACTTAAGGATAATTCCATCCGCTTCTAATTTTGCAATGATAGCTTTAACTTCTTCGGGAGTTTTTTTAGTCATTGCTGCGATGTCTTCGATAGAAAGACGTGCATTTTCGCGTAATAAATTGAGAATTTCTTCCATAAGTAACCTTCCTTTTATGAATCTTATTCTATACTAATGAATATCGGATTGTTATGCAATAAAACTAAGAGTTTAAAAAAACCTTGTCAAATCTGCCATTTATTATTATTTTTACTATAAATAGCAAAAATTTTCGAGGTTAATAAATGGCTAAACACGAGTTTCAGACAGAAGTAAATCAGCTTCTAAAATTAATCATTCATTCAATGTATTCAAACAAAGACATCTTTTTGCGCGAAATCGTTTCCAACGCATCAGATGCACTGGACAAATTAAAATACCTTACCGTTTCTGACGACGCATACAAATCAATCACATTTACTCCGCGCATCGACATCACGTTCGATGACAAGAAAAATGTTCTTTGCGTTCAGGATTCGGGAATCGGAATGAACGAAGAAGACTTAAACAACAACCTTGGTACGATTGCCCGCTCAGGCACAAAAGCCTTTATGGAAAAATTGACCGAAGAAGCATCAAAAGACTCGGCATTAATAGGCCAGTTTGGAGTTGGCTTCTATTCAGCTTTTATGGCAGCAAAAAAAATCGATGTTTACACGAGAAAGGCTGCGGGCGACGGCAAAATCATGCACTGGTCTTCTGACGGAACAAACTCATACGACATCGAAGAAATCGCAAAAGACAGCGAAGTTGCAAAAACATACGGCTTTGACAAAGACGAAACAACAGGTTCTGCAATTGTAATGGAACTCAATGACGAATCAAAAGATTACGCATCGAGATGGAAGATTGAAGAGCTCATCAAAAAATATTCTGACCACATCGCATTCCCGATTTACCTTCACTACGAACAGAACAAATACGATGACAAAGGAAAAATCACTTCGACAGAAAATAAAGTAGATCAGGTAAACAGCGCATCTGCACTCTGGAAACGCTCTAAGTCTGAACTCAAGCCAGAAGACTACAATGAGTTTTACAAAACATTCGGGCACGACGGACTTGAACCGCTTCATTATGTTCACACACATGCAGAAGGAACACAGGAATACACGACATTGTTTTTTGTTCCGCAGAACGCACCGTTTGACATGTATCAGGCAGATTACCAGAGCGGCGTAAAGCTTTATGTTAAACGCGTTTTCATAACAGATGATGACCGCGAACTTTTACCATCTTACTTAAGATTCGTACGCGGAATTATCGACTCAGAAGATTTACCTCTTAACGTAAGCCGTGAAATTTTACAGCAGAACAGAATTCTTGATAACATCCGTTCAAGTTCTGTAAAAAAACTTTTGAGCGAATTTAAAAAGATGGGCGATGATGCATCAAAATCACTCAAGACAGAAGAAGCAAAACGCTCAGACGATGAAAAGAAAGCAATCGAAAAATGGAATAAGTTTGTAAAGAACTTTAACCGTCCGATGAAAGAAGGTCTTTATCAGGATTATGCAAACCGCGATGAGATTGCAGAAATAATCAGATTTAAATCTACAGACGCAAGCGGAACCGGAGAAAACAACTGGACAAGCTTTGCAGATTATGTTCAGCGAATGAAGCCGGATCAGAAATCTATTTTCTACATCAGCGGAAGCGACGAAAAAAATCTTAGAGCAAATCCACTTGTAAAAGCATACACAGATAAAGGCTTTGAAGTTTTAATCATGGACGACGATATCGATGACATCGTAATTCCTGGCTTTGGAAAATACAAAAACGAGTTTGAACTTAAAGCAGTTAACAGAGCAGGAAGTGATGAAGATCTCGGCGGCGATAAAGAAGAAGCTAAGAAGAAGGAAGAAGCATTTAAACCTGTCGTAGAAAAAATCAAGAAAGCACTCGGCGATAAAGTAAAGGAAGTAAAGCTTTCTAAAACATTGAGCGGCGAAAACCCAAGCTGTATCGTTGTTGACGAAAACGATCCGTCATACCAGATGGAACGCATGATGAAGGCAATGGGCCAGAACGCACCAGAAGTAAAACCGATTCTCGAAATAAACGGCGACCATCCGATTGTTGCACGTATCAAAGAATCAGATGACGAAGCATTGATTGCAAATGTTTCAGAAGTTCTTTTGGATCAGGCACTCTTAATTGCAGGAGTCGAGCTTAAAAACCCTGCAGAATTTATTAAGAGTATGAATACTCTTTTAAGTTAGTTTTAAGCTGCCACGCGGCAAGCCCTTGTGCAGCTTAAAACTTCATGATCACGACACGGCATTCTGCCGTGCGTGTCAAACCAATTTCTAAACCGACAGTTCTAACGAACTGCGGTTAAAATCATAGAGGCGGTGACTATACAGTCACCGTTTTAGAACTCAAATTTTACGCCGATGGAGATGGTGCAGACGCCGACTAAGAGGCAGCCAAAGAAGCCCGGGAGGTTTGTTATGTTCATGTTAAACGATTCGCCGTCCTGGGAACCGCCGATTACGAGCGGCA
>CAJORB010000030.1:0-4941 GCA_905236565.1 uncultured Treponema sp.
GAAATCATTCTCTACATCGTAATCCAGAAAGCACAGGGAATCCAGTTTGCAAGCCGTATCGTAGCGCCTGTAATCAAAGAATCTGCAGACGCAATCATCGACCATCTCGGAATGACACGTGGAGGAGCTGCAAGCCTTGCACACTCAGGGAAGATTTCTATCCATGCAACAGAAAAAATGCAGCTTGGAGAAAAACTTCCTGATTTTACAGGAAAGTCAAAACGCGAACTTTTAAATCTCCTTGACCGAACAGATATTCATGTAAACATTACGGGTAACGGCTGGGTAGTTTCGCAGGAGCCGCCTCCTGGAACAAAAATCACAAAGGATATGAACATTGACCTGTATCTGGAATAAAATATTTTCAAATAATATAAATCAGTTTAAGTCACGCTTTCCGAATCTGTATGAAATCCTTAAAAACGATATCGAAAACATAAAGTCACTTCTTGAAAATTCCGCAGAAAATTCAGAAAGCAAAGACGCTCAGGAAAATCTTAAAATACTTAATTCAATTTTTTCATTCTGGGAATTCTGTAATGCAAAATCAGGAGCGGTTACAGTAAAAGAAAACGGTATTTTTCTTCATTCAGCATATAACCCCGAAAGAGAAGCTCAGAATCTTTTTGACGGAATCAAATCAAAAAACTCTCAAGAGATTTCCGAAGCCAGTGATGATGAAAATACTTTTATCTTTGCCGGAACAGGACTTGGATACGCACCTATAGAATTTGCACGAAGGGCAAAAGATGATCTTTTTATAATAATCGAACCTGATCCTGGATTTCTTTTTGCTTCTATGTGTACCCTTGACTGGACTCCAATTTTTAATCTTGAAAAGTGCGTGATAATTACACAGACAATGCCTGATAAAATTTTTCCTCTTTTAGAAAAATTGTGTTCATTAAAAAAAGCAAAAGTTATTACACAGAATTCTCTTACAAAACATCAGGAAGCATGGTTTAAATCTTTTTTTACACTTCTTGAACGTAACAAAGTAAAAGATGAAATAAATATAAACACGCTTGAGCGTTTTTCTTCGCTCTGGTTAAAAAACAGTGCAAAAAATATTTCATATTTTAAAACCTGCCCCGGAATAAGTATTTATGAAAACATGCTTGATAAAAAAATTCCTTCGCTTGTAGTTGCGGCAGGTCCATCACTTGAAAAGACAATTCCATATCTTAAAGAGCTCGAAAAACGCATGGTAATAATATGCGTTGATACTGCAGTAAAAGCTCTTTTGAAAAATGATATTCATCCTGATTTTGTACTTCTTGTAGATCCACAGTACAATGCGGCAACACATATCCTTGGTCAGGATTTAAGTTCTTCATGTCTTGTTACAGAATCAAGCGTGTATCCTGCTGTAATGCATCTTAAAACAAGAAAAAAAGTTTTTATCGAAAGCCTTTTTCCACTCGGAAGGTATTTTGAAACAAACCTTCTTTCTCAAAAATCATTCGGGAAAATCACTGCAGGAGGTTCTGTCGCAACATCATGCTGGGAATTTGCAAAATATATCGGTTCAGAGAAGATATATGTTACCGGTCTTGATCTTGGATATCCAGAAAAGAAAACTCATATAAGAGGAAGCACTTTCGAAGAAAAATCCCATGCAAAAAGTACAAGGGTAAAACCTGCAGAAAATAATCTCTGTTCAATCCTATTTAATGCAACAAATGAAAAAGCATTGAATTTTAAAAACAGCGAAATTATTACAGACAGTAAGATGAAACTTTTTGCATGGTGGTTTGAAAGCCAGATTGCAAAAGAAAACGAAAAGAAAAAAAACGGCTCTGATTTTGCAGAAACCTTTACTCTCTGTGAAGACGGCTTAAAAATTCCGGGAATGCAGGTTATTACATGCGATGAACTTATCTTACTTCCAGAAAAGCTTGATGAGAAAATTCAGTTTATAAAAAAAGCAGAAAATACTGCACCTGATTTTAATGAGGCAGACTTTGATCGTATTTATGAAAATCTGTGTTCGCTTCTAGATGAACTTCTTTCTGAGGCTAAAAAAGGACTTGATATCTGTAAAAAAATATTAAAAGAACCGGCTGCAATTGCAGAACAGAAAGCAGCCGCTCAGTTTGAAACCCTCAATAAAATTGACTCATACATCATGACTTCGAGCGCAAAAACAGTCGCATCGCTGGTTTTCCCGAGCGAAAGGCAGCTTGAAAAACTTCTTTCGGAAGAACCTGTCCAGAAATCAAAGGTACTGCTGAACATTACGCGCTCTAAAGTAATTTATGCTTCTTTGATTGATTCAATCAGAAAATACCAGAAATACCTGTAAAAAAGGGCAAAAAAAAAGTTGGAACAACCTCACACAGCTTTCCAACTTAATTTCTAATACGAAATCCAAGTCGTCTGGATGTCTATACGACCTGGCATTTATTCGCGTTATTTATATTATCGATGATTTAGCAGAAAACTTGAGTGTTTTAGCACTTTTTTTTGTTGAATATAAGATATTTCTTATTAAAAACCTGTTCCATTTTTTTTACTTTTTACTTATATTATAAGAAGATTTTGCCGATAATAAATAAGTAGAATTGGTCTATTTTTATGAATACTATCAAAGTTGAAACACTAAAACCCGAGCAGTCTTTTAAAGAAGAGCTGCTTTTAGACAAATCATTCATTCTCTTAGGTGCAGGACAGCCTGTAACAAGTGAGTTTCTTAAGGAACTTGCCATGTGGAACGTTACAGAAGTCCTTCTTGACGGTTCAAATCCATTTGTAGCACCGGTTCAACAGGAAAAGGTTTCAGAAGAAGATTTTGAAAGCGTAAATATAGACGGCCAGCCAGTCCAGGAAGCTCCAAAAATGAATACTTCCATCAAGGAAGCTCTTGCAAAAGCCCAGGACACAAGCAACGAAAAATCACGCCTTAATGCCGTGCTTAATGTTTACAACGAATATATGACCTACATTCATTCCGTATATACACGCTATGCAACACACGGCGATTTTAACAAGGATGAACTTTTTGAAACAGTAAAGGAACTCTGCGTTTTCGTTAAAGAAAACAGACGCTATGTACTACGCATTTCGCCGTCAATCGAGACAAGGACAAAGAACTATCTCGTAAGCCATGCAATGCGCTCAACGATTTTTGCAATCGTAATCGGCTTAAAACTCCATCTTAACTTTACACAGCTTCAGGAACTTGGAGTAAGCTGTATTCTGCACGAAATAGGAATGTTAAAGCTTCCTTCTTACCTTTATCTTTCAGAAAAGAAATTTTCTCATGCAGAAAGAGCTAAAATTGCAACACATCCTCTTTTAGGCTATCAGATTATAAATCAGGCTGACTTCCCTATTTCTGTTCAGCGTGCAATTCTTGAACATCATGAAAAAGAAGACGGCTCAGGCTATCCGCAGAATCTTGTTTCAGAAAAGATTTCAAATTATGCAAAAATCATTTCTGTAGTATGTTCATACGAAGCAATGTCATCGCCTAGAAACTTTAGGGAAGCTCGTTCTACATATGATGCAATGGTAGAAATGCTTAAAAATCAGAACTCGAAATACAACGGAGACGTCATCAAAGCTCTCCTCTACTCTCTTTCGATTTATCCGATCGGAGCATATGTATATCTTGCAAACGGAAAAATCGGTCAGGTTTGTGACGTTAACTCTGATAATCCAAAAAATCCGATTGTTCAGATTCTCGGTGAAAAAGCTGCAGACGGGGATCCTCGTACAATCGAAACTGATGACGGAATAAACAAAATCGTTCGTGTATTAAATTCAGAAGAAGCTCGCGATGCAATTAAATTTTTAAAGCAGAAAGAAACTGAATAAATCTAAATACTAGTTAAAGAACATCCTCACCCTGTTTACTTCTTCGATAAATTTTTCATCGATTACAGGTGGATGTGAATTAAAGTATAAAATCTGATTTAGTTCATCGATAGTACGCACACCCCATAAAGGAACTACATCTTCGTACTGATGAAAGAATCCCTCTGCCAGCGGAATATTCTGGACAAGACCGCCGTAAAGGGGTTTCATCGCAATAAATCCGACATCTTCTTTCTGACAGAGTTCGATAAGTTCTAAGACATCTTTGCCGGTAAGGACATTAAACGGAAACTGAATGATTTCAAAAAAATCATATTCGAGGGCTTTTTTTGCCATCTCAACAGACTGTGCAGAAAAACCAAAATGCTTTGCCTTTCCTCTCTCCAAAAGAAGGTCAAAAGCATTTTTTATTTCTTTAAAATCAAGATACGTATCATTAGAAAAGTCATACTGAAACAAATCAACATAATCTGTCTGCAGTGCATAAAGGCTCTCATCCAGATCCTGCAGGAGCTCTTTTTTTGTAGAAGCTTCTGATTTTGTCGCAAGAATTACATGCTGTCTTATTCCCGAAAGACATGCACCAAGGCGTTTTTCACTCTCGGGAATTGAATGAGAAATATCAAAGAAATTTATTCCAGCATCATAAGCCTTGTGGATGAGGATGGCCGCGTTTTCGTCGGTGTCGATTTCGTTTAATGACATCGCACCAAAACCAACACGGCTTACAAGAAGATTTGACTTACCTAAAGCAATATAGTCCATAAAACCTGCCCACTTCAAATATAAAATGTCCTGCGGGTCCCAGCGACGTCAAAAATCAAGGTATCGCCCCGTCTGCGGTTCCCCCTTAATTTTTGCCTGCGTCCCACAGGCTATTTTATCATCAACTTGTTAGTTTTTATAAACCGGTTTATAGTTTTTAATTGCTTTCTGGATAAAGAATACGAGGTCGTCGAGAGCAACGCGTTCCTGTTCCATTGAGTCGCGGTAGCGAACTGTTACTGTGTTGTAGAGTTCGTTTGCTGAACCGTCTTCTTTCTTTTCCTGAATTGTGTCGTAGTCTACAGTTACACAGAATGGAGTACCAACTTCATCCTGGCGGCGGTAGCGCTTACCTAC
>CAJORB010000031.1:0-30731 GCA_905236565.1 uncultured Treponema sp.
GTAAAAAAAATGAGCAGTATATCAGCTGGTACAGGTGCAGAAAACAAAATGGGTGTAATGCCTATAAACAAACTCATACTCAATATGTCGCTTCCGATGATGGTAAGCATGTTCGTGCAGGCGGCATATAATATATGCGACAGTATTTTCGTATCCTGGATCAGCGAAGAAGCTCTTACAGCTGTTTCACTTGCATTCCCGTTTCAGATGCTCATGTTTTCTGTTTCGATCGGAACCTGTGTCGGCGTAAATGCTCTTCTTTCCATGCGTCTTGGTCAAAAAGACCAGGATGCAGTAAATGCAACTGCTGCTAACGGACTCTTTTTAGGTCTCTGCAATTATCTGGCCTTCTTTGTGCTCGGACTTTTTGCAATCGAACCTTATCTTGGATCTCAGACTTCAAATCCAGTAATCATCGCATACGGCAAACAGTATCTTGAAATTGTAATGTTTGCCGGATTCGGTGTATTCATCGGAATCATGTTTGACCGTCTTCTTCAGTCTACGGGAAAAACATTCTATACAATGATTACCCAGCTTATTGGAGCCGGAACAAACATAATTTTTGACCCTCTTCTTATATTCGGAATCGGTCCTTTCCCTAAAATGGGAATCGCAGGTGCTGCTATAGCAACCGTTGCAGGTCAGATACTTTCGATGATTTTTTCTATTATATTCAACTTTAAGGTAAATCACGAAGTAAAGATTTCGTTTAAGAAATTTAAGCCGGATTCCACTATAATCGGACAGATTTACAAGGTAGGGGTGCCCTCAATCGTGCTCCAGGCCGTAGGCTCTTTTACTACTTACGGGATGAATCTGATTCTAAAGTCTTTTACGGCTGTTGCAGATACCGCAATTGCCGTTTATGGAGTTTATTTTAAACTTAACAGCTTTGTTTTTATGCCTGTTTTCGGGCTTAATAACGGAGTTGTTCCTATAATCGCCTATAATTACGGGGCAAGAAACAAAAAACGTATTACAAAGACTGTAAAAAGCGTCCTCGTGCTTGCAGTGACTATAATGTCTGTCGGAATCCTCATATTTGAGCTTTTCCCTGCCGGTCTGCTTTCGCTTTTTAAGGCATCGGACAGCATGCTCAAAATCGGTGTTCCGGCCCTTCGCATAATCGCAACAAGCTTTGTAGGAGCTGCAATTGCAATTCCTCTCGGCTCGGTTTTCCAGTCACTTGGAAGCGCAGTTTACTCGATGGTCGTTTCGATTGCCCGCCAGGTAGGAGTTTTGCTCCCTGTAGCCTTCCTCTTTTCTCTTTCAAGGAATATTGACCTTGTATGGCTCTGTTTCCCGGTTGCGGAACTGGTTTCTGTAGCGCTTTCGGTATATTTTTATATCCGCATCTACAACAAGAAAATCAGGAATATCTAAAAGCCGGATACTACACCCCCGTGCGTATGAAAGCGGAGTGCAAAAACTCTCGACAACTATACTTTCTTTTGGTAAAATAGAAGAATAATGAATAATTATATACTTGCACCGTCTTTACTGTCGGCAGATTTTTCTGATCTTAAGTCTGCAGTAAAAATGATTGAAGCTAAAAACGCACAATTTATTCATATTGATGTAATGGACGGAAGTTTTGTTCCGGAAATTTCGTACGGTCAGCCTGTCGTAAGATCTTTACGTCCGCTGACAGAACTTATTTTTGACGTTCATCTTATGGTAGACAATCCTGAGCGTCAGATAGAAAGTTTTGCACAGGCCGGAGCAGATTATATTACGTTCCATCTTGAATCATCATCAGACTGCGCTTCGGTTATAGATAAGATTCACGCTTTAAATAAAAAAGCCGGAATTTCTATAAAGCCAAAGACGTCTGTTGATAAAATAGAAAATTATCTTTCTAAAGTAGACCTCGTTCTTGTCATGACGGTAGAACCCGGATACGGTGGACAAAAGATAATTCCTGAATGTGTAGAAAAGGTTAGTGAACTGGTAGAACTTCGCAGAAAACACAATTTAAATTTTAAAATTTCTGTTGACGGCGGAGTGAATGAGAATACGATACAAAGTGTTATCGATGCAGGAGCAGATGTAATTGTATCTGGTTCAGCATTTTTTGCGGGAAGGTTATCATGATTTTTAAAGGAAGAAAATTTTTTAGCGTAATACTGTTTTCTGTTTTGGCAGGCAGTATGTTTTCGCAGACCTTTGATGTAGACGATGTTAACGTCACAAAAGTTTCTGCAAAACAGTCACAGGAAATTTTTGCAGATGCATTGAACGCTTATAAAAATTATGAGTGGAACAATTCAATTTTCCTTTTTAAGAAGCTTCATTCGAACCCGGAAAACATTACGCCAGAATCAATGTATATTTTAATTATGGCACAGACTTATGCAGGTCAGTATAAACAGGCTGCAGATGACTGTACATATTTTTTAAATAATTATCCTGACAGCCAGTATGTTCAGCTTGTAGTTTATCAGAAAGGAAAAAATCTTTATCAGACAGGGGACTATGAAAAGGCAATCATTACTTTAAGTGATTTCTGTCATACATATCCATCTAATCAGCTTTATGCAGCATCTCTTTTCTGGATTGGCGAAAGCTTTTTTGCAACATACAATTTTGAAAGTGCAAAACCGATTTATGAAAGAATCATTGCAGAATATCCTGATGATTCAAAAGCAAAAGATGCACGCTATCGTCTTGATGTAATTGCACAGCGTTCACGCGAAGAAAAACTTCTCTATCTTTTAAAACAGACTGGAGAAGATTATCTTTCTTCTAAAGAAGCATATGAAAAATCTTTAAAGTATCACAGCGTAGAAAGTTCTGCAGGCATTAACAATCAGTTAAAGGAACTTCGTCAGAAAAACGAAAGCCTTGACGCGGATCTTGCTTATGAAAAAAATCGTTCGGCAGAGCTTGAAGCACGCATAAAGGCATACGAAAATGATCTTACAGAAAATATACGTCTTCTAAAGCAGCAGGCAAAAGAAGCACGAGAAATTATCGGTGAAGAAGGTGATGACAATGAATAAGAAAATCGTTCTGTTTATCGCCATGCTGCCGCTGTTTTCTGTTTTTGCAGGAACAAAAAAAGACAGTCTGGTTTTGGCTAAGAAAAACGTTATGGTTGAATATGTTCCGTATAACAGCGGTGTTCTTTTGTATTATTCAGACCCTAATGATAAAGCTTATGCTAAAGTTCCTGTAATCGATACGCTTGATTATGCAAATTCATCTTATATCGGCATTGCAGTCGACAAACGCTTTTATAATGTTCACAATACAAGCGGAATAACTTATTCATACAGTAATGACGGTGATACGCTTACCGTTAATTATCAGATTAAAAAACAGATTCTTCTTTCAGTTGAATATACTATAAGCAGCAAGAATATTCTTTCGATAAAATATCACGTAAAGAATATAGATTCTGACGCACATTCTGTGATGTTAAAGTCTGTATTTGATACGATTTTCGAAGAGTTTAACGGTGGTTTTTATTCAACTGAATCAAAGAAAAAAATCAAATCAGAATACATAATCTCTGATTTTGACAGACACCAGTACATCGAGTCTTCAAACAAAGTTGTATCGATAAGATTTTTACTTGATGAGAATTTTTCAAAATATGCATATAAGGCAGTGGTTGCTGCAAAACCATATTTTGAATCTGATATTTTTGAGGGACGCTTTGTTGAGGGCCGTGGTTTTAATACAGTTTTAAGCTACAACAATTCTGCAATCGGATTTTTCTTTAAGACATTAAAGTTAAATGCCGGTGAAGAAAAAACTTTTGTACAGAGAATTCTTTTTTCTAAGACAGAGTTTGCGTTCCCGGATGATCTTGATGAAGAACCGGAACAGAATGTTTTTGTTGACGGCGAATCAGATTCTGAAAATGAAACACAATCTGCTGTTACAAAATTTGTTCCTGTAGATAATGCAGCAGATTATAAGCCTGGTGTTCCTTCTGCTGTAGAAGAAGACGATGAAGAGGAAACTGTAGATATTAAAACAGAAGTTAAAACTCCTGTAAGTGTTTCAAAGCCTGAACAGGATAATGCAGTTACAGAAGCAAGAAGAAATGCTCTTAAAAAAGAAGCATCATCACTTATTGACAGAATTGAAAAGCTTGATGATGACGGAGCAAATACAGATCAGGCAGAAGTAATGAGACTTCAGGCTCAGTTAGATCAGATTTTAAGACAGTTAAAAGAATTAAAATAAGGTAGAAAATGGCTTACAGTACAATTGAAACAGCAAAACGCCTCATGGCACGCCGTGACTTTGGCAGTGCAATAAAACTTCTGCAGAGTAAGGCAGAAGTTTATGAAGCTAGTTTTGATTATTACTGTACGCTCGGTATTGCATGTCTTTATATCGGGGACTCTGGCGCTGCCAATTTTAATTTTGAACAGGCAAGAAAAATAAAGATTCAGGATTCGAATCTTCTTTTAGGACAGGCTGCAATTTTTCTGCGTCGCGGAGAAACTGACAGGGCAATACAGTATTATCTTGATATTCAGGTTTTTGATCCGCAGAATCCTATTGCTAAGGCAGCGCTTGAGTTTATAAGAACGAATGGGGATTATGAAACTATATGCAGATGGGCAGACTCCGGAAAGCTTGAACAGTTTTACCCGCCGCTTGAGTTTAATCCAAAAATTATAGGTTATGCTGCATGTGCAGTCGCACTCGGAATTATTTTTGGTATTTCTCTTGTAAATATTTTTACGGCAAAAAATGTTTTCCAGTCAAAGAGGGCAGATTTATCTGAACTTGTTCTTACTGCAGAAGAACAGAAGCATCCGCAGGAAAAAGATGTCTCTAAAAATCTCGTGCGTTTTATAATGTCTGACCGTGAGATTAAAAAATCTTACACGAAAGCAGCGGAGGCTTTTCATAATTATAATGATAACGCCGCGCAGGTAGAAATTAACCGCATTTTAAATTCAAACGCATCTGCCGGAATCAGACAGAAAGCAAGACTTCTTATGGAATACCTTCAGGAGCCTACATTTGATTCACTTAAAGAAAATTATGAAATAGAAAAGGTTAAGGAAACTCCTGAACTTTATCTTGATTGTTTTGTAGACTGGTCAGGAAGAATTGCAAATGTAGAACAGTCAGAAAATTATATGGAATTTACGCTTTTAGTAGGTTACGAGGATCAGAAAAATGTTTCTGGTACCGTAATCGTAAAGCTGGATTATATTCCTGTTCCGGAACTTGACGGAGCAAAACCTGTGCGGGTTTTGGGAAGAATAAGTCTGGACGGAGATAAAATATACCTGAGGGGAAAATCTGTTTATCAGAATATTAATAATTAATTCAATTATTTTTTAAAAGGTGTTAGATTTTTCTAAAAAAATTGTATTAATAGGGTGGAGGTAATATATGGCTAAGAAGGAAGTAGACTTACAGGAAAAACTCCAGGCGCTGGAAGCTGTAAGACTTCAGATTGACAAACAGTTTGGTCAGGGTTCTTTAATGAAGCTTGGCACTCATTCGAATGCAGAAGGAATCGAAGTAATTCCGTCTGGTTCGATTCTGCTTGATGAGGCACTTGGAATCGGTGGTTATCCGAAAGGACGAATCATCGAAATGTATGGACCTGAAAGTTCAGGTAAGACAACTCTTGCGCTTCATGCAATTGCAGAAAGCCAGAAGCTCGGAGGCATTGCAGCATTCATAGATGCAGAACATGCCCTGGATCCACAGTATGCCAAAGCTCTTGGTGTAAACATTGACGATTTGTATGTATCGCAGCCGGATACAGGAGAACAGGCTCTCGAAATCTGCGAAAGTCTTGTAAGAAGCGGCGCGGTTGATATAATCGTTGTTGACTCTGTTGCGGCACTTACGCCTCAGGCAGAAATCGAAGGCGAAATGGGAGATTCTCATATGGGACTCCAGGCACGTCTTATGAGCCAGGCTTTGAGAAAACTTACTGCCGTAATCGGTAAGTCAAACTGTATTGTTGTATTTATTAACCAGATCCGTATGAAAATCGGTGTCATGTTCGGAAATCCAGAAACGACAACCGGTGGTAATGCGCTTAAATTTTATTCATCAGTGCGTCTTGAGATCCGTCGTGTTGAATCTATTGATTCAAAGACATCAGAAGATGCTGTAGGAAACCGCGTACGTGTTAAGGTTGTAAAGAATAAGGTTGCTCCGCCTTTTAGAAAATGTGAGCTTGATATTTACTTTGGAAAAGGTATTTCATGGTCGGCAAGTCTTCTTGATTCTGCCGTTAAGCATGGAATTATCGATAAAAAAGGCGCATGGTTCACCTGTGGCGAAGAAAAAGTTGGACAGGGAAAAGAAAATGCCGTTGCATTTATCGAATCAAATCCGGAGTTTGCTGCAAGAATCGAAAAGCAGGTTAGAGAAATCGTTTTCCCTAATCAGAAATTCGAGCCTAAAGCTGCTCCTGCTGCAGAAGCAAAAGCTGCAAAGAAAGAAGCTGCCGCTAAAGGCGGTGCAGACGAAAAAGCTGCAGAATTGTTTTAGCATAAGGATTTGATTGTGTGCTGTGTTGTGCTGGGGCTTGGATCAAATAGAAGTTATAACGGAATTGATTCAATAAGTCTTTTGAGGATGGCGGTAACAGAACTGCAGAAGATAATGGATAACCTTGTTGTTTCTTCTGTTTACCGTACTAAACCAATGTATGTAGAAAATCAGGACGATTTTTACAACATGGTTATTGCAGGAAATATCCATGAAGGGTATAATCCTCAGAAACTTCTCCAGTACATACACGAAGTTGAAGGTTTTTTGGGTAGGGACCGATCAAGAGAACTTCGTTTTGGACCGCGAGCCATTGATATCGACATAGAATTTTTTGGTGACCTTGAGGTAAACCTTCCGGATCTGGAAATTCCGCATCCGAGGATTGCCGAGAGGGCGTTTGTTTTGCAGCCGCTGCTTGAGATTTTACCAAAATGTGCCGATGTTATGAAAGGAGAAAAATTAAAAAAATTTGAACATGTGAAAATCGATACAAACGATGTCGCTTTTTACATGGATTCAGCAGAATTTCTTCTTTTAAAAGTAAACAATGAGGTTCAAGATGGAAACACAGACACAAGAAGCAGTTAAGACAACCCGAACTTTTCATGCAGGACAATTTGACGGTCCGCTTGACTTATTATGGACTCTGATTCGCGAAAGCAAAGTAAATATATATGACATCCCTATTTCACAGATAACTGAACAGTATCTTGATTATCTTGAAAGCATAAAGGAAACAGACTTACAGGACCTTTCGGAGTTTTACAGCTGGGCTGCCAAACTTGTCCTTATAAAAAGCAGGATGCTCCTTCCTGTTGAAATTGAATATGATGACGAAAACAGGGAAGACCCTAGGGCAGAACTTGTTGAACGTCTTATCGAATATCAGAAGTTTAAAAAACTTTCTGAGCTTATGGAGAAAAAAGAAGATGACGCTGAATGGAGTTTCGAAAGAAAGAAAATTCAGCGTGTGCTTCCTTTTGAAGATGAAGAATCTCAGTGGGAACGCGTAGATACATGGGAACTTTTGCAGCAGATGCAGAAGATTTTTAAGAACATGGTATCGCAGTATTCAAACGAAAAGATTCTTAATATGTATGAAGAAATTTCTGTAAACGAAAAAATTACCCTGATGAACGAATTTCTTGAAGATAAGGGTGAATGCATGTTTACAGATTTGATTACACGCCGCGGAAATGAAATGGATGTAATCTGTGCTTTTATGGCAATTCTTGAAGCCGTAAAATTTAAGATGGCGTGCATATATCAGAGTAAATTATTCGGCGACATAAAAATCAGAAGATTTGAAGCCGCATAAAAAATAAAAAATATAGTGGTAAAAAAATGGATTTTGAAAAAGAGAGTGCATTAATTGAAGCAATTTTATTTTTAGAGAGTGAACCTGTTGCAGAAAAAACACTTGCTGCAGTTTCGCTTTTATCAGAAGAAGTTGTTGCAAAATGTATTGATGTATTAAAAGAAAAATATAAAAGCGAAGCTTCAGGTGTTGAGCTTGAGTTTATTACAGGTGGATGGGCGCTTGTTCCTAAAAAAGATATCTGGGAAGTTTTAAAAGAAAAATACGGAAATAAAAACGAAGGAAAATTAAGCCGTTCTGCAATGGAAACTCTTTCAATCATTGCATACAGTCAGCCTATTACACGTGCAGAAATAGAAGCAATCCGCGGAGTTTCTGCAGATAACATGATAAGATTATTAATAGAAAGAAATCTTATACGCGAAGTCGGAAAAAAAGATATTCCCGGCAAACCGGTTCAGTTTGGAACTACAAAAGATTTCTTAAAGTTCTTCAGATTAAACAGTATTGCAGATCTCCCGAAACTCGATCAGGAAGAAGAGGAGAGATTCGAACTTGCCCGCTAGTGAACAGATCAGACTTCAGGCCTTTCTTGCTCATTGCGGTGTTGCAAGTCGTCGTGCTTCAGAAAAAATCATTCTTGACGGTCGTGTCGCTGTAAACGGTACGGTCGTTACAGAACTTGGAACAAAAGTTACTGAAAAAGATAAAGTTACCGTTGACGGAAATCCCGTAACTCCAGAAGAAAATAAAAGATATGTACTTTTAAATAAACCTGCAGGCTTTGTCTGTTCATCAAAAGATGAAAGCGACAGAAAGTGTGCGGTGGATTTACTTAAAGACGATTACAAAGAACGACTTTATAATGTAGGGCGCCTTGATATGTTTTCGGGCGGCCTTATAATTTTTACCAATGACGGTGATTTTGCAGCCCGCCTTTCGCACCCGTCAAGCGAACTAGAAAAAGAATATATAGTAGATACAAGTCTTCCTTTGCCGCGAGACCTTGCAGAAAAATTTATGAAAGGTGTTCGCGTTGACGGCGTTTTCTATAAGTGTAAGGCCGCCCGTGAAATGAACTCGCACAGAATGCAGGTAGTCCTCATTGAAGGCAAGAACCGTGAGATACGCCGCGTATTTGAATCGAATGGCGTTGCGATTAAACGCCTTACCCGTGTCAGAATCGGTAACGTCCAGATGAATGGTCTTGCGCCGGGTGAGCATCGTGATCTTACGGCAGAAGAAATAAAAGGTCTTTTAATACTGTGTAAAAACAGATAGAATAAAGATATAATTTCTGGAGGTAATATGGTTATAGCTATCGACGGTCCTGCAGGAACCGGAAAAAGTACAATTGCATCACTTATTGCAAAAAAACTTAACATTACATATTTAAACAGCGGAAGTTTCTACCGCGCGCTTACACTGGCTGCGCTCGAAAATAATATCGATATAAAGAATCCTGAGGTTTTAATTGAATTCTGCAAAAAACAGCAGCTGGATTATGTAAATTCTCACTTAATCCTTAACGGAGTAGATGTAGAAAGCCGTCTTCATGAAGACCAGGTCAGCGCAAACGCTTCTCCTGTTTCTTCTGTTCCAGAAGTTCGCCATATCGTAAATGCAAGACTTCATGAAATCGTAAAATCCCTGAGCATTGTATGCGAAGGCCGCGATATGACTACAGTCGTATTCCCTGACGCAGAATACAAATTTTATCTTGATGCATCGATAGATGTACAGGCAGAACGCCGCTTTAAGCAGGGGATAAGCAACATGACCCTCGAAGAAATAAAACAGGCTATTATCAAGCGTGATGAAATGGATAAAAACAAGGTTGAAGGGTCTTTAAAAATAGCACCTGATGCCGTTTATATCGATACATCGGACTTGACCATAGAAAAAGTTTGTGAGATAATCATAAGCAAAATTCACCAATAAAAGGGTAAAAAATGGAAAAGATGGAAGTGGAAAAGGAAGAAGCCCAGAACTCCAAGGGTAACATCCAGACACAATTAGAAGAATCTCTCAATAATCTTAAACCGCTCGAAGACGGCCAGCTTGTTGATGGAATCGTCGTTCAGATTTCAAGTGAATATGTATTCCTTGATATAGGTTATAAGTCAGAGGGAAAGATTCCCGTAGCGGAGTTCGCAGATAATCTGCCGAAAGTCGGGGAAACAGTAACTGTAGTTCTTCTTAGAAAAGATGGTAGAAACGGTCCTGAAGTTTCTAAAGCAAAAGCAGATGCAAAGCAGATGTGGAAAGACGTTCGCAAAGCATTTGATGAAAAGACTCCGATTGACGGTAAGATCGAAAAGATTGTCAAAGGCGGCTATGATGTAAATCTTGGCGGTGATATTCACGCATTCTTGCCTATCAGTCAGTCAGACAGCTCAAAGGTTGATAAACCTGACAGCCTGCTTGGACTTAAGGGCAAATTTTATATAGAACGCCTTTATTCAGACAATAAGGCAAATGTGGTTGTTAACCGCAGAAAGTATCTCGAAGAATCAATGAATGAAGCACGCAATAAATTCTTTGAAACTGTTCAGATTGGTGACACAGTAAAAGGAACTGTAAAGAGCTTTACAAGTTTTGGTGCATTTATTGATCTCGGTGGTTTTGATGGACTTCTCCATATCAATGATATGAGTTGGGGACACGTAACTCGTCCAAAGGATTTTGTAAAGAAAGGTCAGGAAATTGAACTTAAAGTTATCCGCCTTGATGCAGCAGACAAGAGAATTAATCTTTCTCTTAAGCATTTCTCAGAAGATCCTTGGATGCACTTCGAAGAAAACTATCACGTTAACGATATCGTAAAAGGTAAGGTTACAAAACTTACAGACTTTGGTGCATTCATCGAACTCGAAGAAGGTATCGAAGGTCTTGCACATATTTCTGAGTTCTCATGGACAAAGAAAATCAACAAACCATCTGATATGGTAAAAATCGGTGACGAACTTGAATGCATGATCTTAGGTTATGACATTCAGGCTGGACGCGTATCACTCGGACTTAAACAGGTAACTGCAAATCCTTGGGATACAATCACAGAAAAATATCCTGTTGATAAAAAGATTCATGGTAAAGTCGTTAAACTTACAAACTCTGGTGCATTCATTGCACTCGAAGATGGAATCGATGGCTTCCTCCATGCAGATGATATTTCATGGACAAAGAAACTCAAACATCCTGGAAACGAACTTACTGTAGGACAGGAAGTAGATGCAGTTGTAATCGAAAACGATCCTGAACAGCACAGAATTCGTCTTGGAATCAAGCAGCTTTCTGACAACCCATGGGCACAGTTTGCAAAAGATCACAAACCTGGTACAACTCTCGAAGGAGAAATCACTTCTATTACTGATTTCGGAATCTTCGTTCGCGTTGACGGAAATATCGAAGGTCTTGTAAACAAAGCAAATGTAAGCGATGATAAAGGTGTTCCGTTTGCAGATGCAGTTGCAAAATACAAGGTAGGCGATAAAGTTAATGTCTATGTTGTAGAAGTAAACCAGGATAAAGAAAAAGTTGCATTCTCTATTAAAGAATTTAAGAAGAAGATGCAGCGTGATGAAATATCTCAGTATATGGAATCAAGCAACGGCGATGACGGTGCATACACTTTGGGAGATGCGCTTAACGCTCAGAAAAAGTAATTTACTTCGATGAATGATATTGATTTTATTACATCAGATAAACTTAAGGCACTGATTGATATCAGTGCCAGAATCAATTCAAGTTATGCTGATGTAGATGCATTGATGGTTTATATTCTTGAATCAGCAATGCAGCTTGTGGAATGCGAATCATCTTCTTTGTTACTCGTTAACGATGACGATGGTTCGCTTTCTTTTGCTGTAGCCCTTGGTCCAAAAGGCGAGGAAGCTAAAAACATTCCTGTTGATAAAAAAAGTATCGCAGGATGGGTTGTAGAGAATAACAAACCGATTCTACTTAACAACGTACCTGATGATCCTCGTTTTTATACGGATGTTCAGATTAAGACTGGATATGTAAGTCGTACTATGATTGCGCTTCCGATGTGTGTAGAAAACAAGTGCATCGGCGTAATTGAACTTATCAATAAATCAGAAAACAGAAAATTTGACGAAAACGATCTGCAGCTTCTGCAGTTCTTAAGTATCCAGGCAGGAATTGCATATCAGAACGCAACTCGTTTTAAAACAGCAAAAGAAAAAATCCAGACACTTCAGTATTCAATTTCGCAGGGCGAAGGCTATCACTCATTCATCGCAAAAAGTCCTGTCATACTTGATCTTCTTCATATCGTAGAAGAGGCTGCAAAAACAACTACATCTGTTTTGATTACCGGCGAAAGTGGTGTAGGTAAGGAACTTTTTGCTGAACAGCTTCATATCAAAAGTTCCAGAAAAGATAAGCCGTTTGTACGTGTAAACTGCGCCGCCCTTGCTCCATCACTTCTTGAAAGTGAACTTTTTGGTCATGTTAAAGGGGCATTTACGGATGCATCAACTAACAGAAAGGGCCGTTTTGAAATGGCAGATGGCGGAACTCTCTTTCTTGACGAAATCGGTGAACTCCCGGTTGAACTCCAGGCAAAGCTTCTTCGTGTAATTCAGGAAAAGAGTTTTGAACGTGTGGGTTCAAGTGAAACTATAAATGTTGATGTAAGAATTGTTGCTGCGACAAACAAGGATCTTGAACAGATGGTAAAGGAAGGAAAATTCAGAAACGACCTTTACTACAGACTTAATGTTGTTCCGCTTAGAATTCCACCTTTGAGAAACAGAAAAGAAGATATAGAACCGCTTGCAATGTTCTTTTTAAATAAATTCAGCTCAGAGACAAAAAAGAAATTTGACAGTTTTGCAGAAGAGGCTCTTGAGGCTCTTTATAATTATTCCTGGCCGGGAAACATCCGCGAACTGGAAAATACGATTGAGAGAGCATGCGTTCTTGGAGAACCGCCGTTCATCAAAAAGTCGGATCTTCGCCTTAATTTGGACGAAAATTATGCAGAAAATGAAAAAAACAATAGATTTTCTGGCACGATTTCTGATATAATAGATAACAATGATTTATCGCTTAAAACGGCGGTAAATACCTTTAAAAAGGAATATGTTAAAAAAATTCTTGAAATGACTAATCATCATCAGACAAAGGCTGCAAGGATTCTTGATATTCAGCGAACATATCTTGCACGTCTTTTAAATGAATTAGAAATCCGAGAATAAAAATATGCATTTTAGCACAAACTTGGGAGCAGAAAAAATGGCAAAAAAAGAAACAGAAAAAAAACAGAAAAATGAATCTACTGCAGAAAAAGTAGGAAGCTTCATCTTAAAAAACAGAATAATCTTTTTAACTGTAATCGTTGTTGTAGTACTTGGTGTCGTAGGATTTTCGGTTTACCTCAAGGCAGCAGAATCAAAGACAGCAAAGATTCTTGAAGAAATCGAAAAGATTGAATTTAATTTAACAAAGGGAACTGCAGGCTTAGAAGAAAAAGATCTTCAGTCATATTATTCAAAAGCACTTGATGGTCTTTCAAAATATACAGATAAAGGCGGAATCGCTGGTGCACGTGCAGATTTACTTTCTGCAGAAATTCTTTTTAGAACTGCAAAATTCTCTGATGCAAAAGAAATGTATGTAAATGCAGCAAAAAAAGTTAAGGGAACATACCTTGAACCTATCTGCTATTTTAATGCTGCTGTTGCATATGAAGAATTAAATGACGTAGACAATGCAATTGACTGCTACAAAAAAGCAGTAGAGAGCAAGGACTTTGGTGATCCTTCTCATGCACTTTTCTCAATTGCAAGAATCCTTCAGTCTAAGTCAGATTACATCGGTGCAAAAGAATATTACGAAAAGACAATCGAAAAGGGTGAAAACGATGCTTTTGCAAGTGCTGCAAAAACTTGTATCATCCAGATGCAGATTGACGGTAAAGTTGAATAAACTAAAATAACATAATAAGTTTTAAAATGTAAAGGGTGGCATGAAACAAAGGGTTTTAAGTGGAATAATATTATCTTTTTTTTCGCTTTTAATTTCTTCCTGTGGACTTGACACCTTTTATTTTTTAAATGCACCCAGGGCAATTGTACACAGCGTTACATATGAAAATAGTGACCCTTTAATTAATTATCTGAGTTTTAATACATACGAAAATCAATCACATCTTCCGTCTGACTTTTCTTTTGATGGAACGCTCATTTATTACAGAATCTATACAAATACAAATTCTATCGCAAGTTTGGATGCCGAGATTAATTCTGTAAACAATTCTTCTAACTATAACACCGCAGTAGAAAAGCTTATCTCAAAAAAATATCAGCCGCTGTATTATCTTTCTGGCGGAACAAAGAAACAGTTTGCCATTGATAGAAATAACTTTTCGCTTGGTTCTGTGAAAAATATTGAGATTCGTCTTTCTGATTATAATGGAATAAGCAGCGTGAGTCCCGAGGCATCTTATCTGGATCATATTTCTGTAAATGGAACTGTTGTAGGAACTCCTCTTCGTGAACATGGAAGCAAAAACAGCTTTAATTTCGGCTGGTGTAATTATGCGGGAAACACAGAGACATGCAAATGTCCTGCATCAGGTGATGATGATTTTGAAGACGGTACTGTTACAGACGGATGGTATTATATAAATCTTTATGCTTTTGCATATGGCCATGATACGACATTTAAAACATATTATTCAAATGTCCTTCATCTTGGCTGCTTAAAAGTTAAGTCACCCAGCGACAATAACTGGTAGTTATAAAAATCTAGCAGTTTTTGAGCGCCTTCTTTTCCAGTTTTTTAAATGTCCATGTAAAGAAAGCTGTTATGATAAGATAAATAATCATTGCAGGAATAAAGACAAGGCTCGAAGCAGAGCTTGAAGCAATGTTCTGCGTTACTTTTGTAATGTCCTTGAGCGCAATTATCGAAACAAGGGAAGCATCTTTTAACACAAGAATAAATTCGTTCGAAACCGGCGGTAAAAGTCGTGCAACTGCCTGCGGTATGATTACCGTAAACATTGTCTGAAAATAATTTAATCCAAGAGAGCGGGATGCTTCTATCTGTCCCTTATCAATCGAAACGATTGCAGCCCTTACTACTTCTGCAAGATATGCGCTTGAGTTTATGCTGAATGTAATAAAGGCAGCGAGAAATCTGTCAGAAATCGTAAGACGGCTGCTTATCTGTGGTAGACCGTACCATACGAAATAAAGCTGTAAAAGAAGCGGTGTTCCGCGGAAAAAGAAAATGTAGAACGAGCAGATTTTATTAAGGATTTTATTTTTAGAAATCTTTCCTAGTGCCAGAAAGACTGCAAGAACAAGGCCTGCGCTGACAGACAGAATGGTTAAAAAAACAGTCAGCCTTGTCCCTTCTAAAAGCGGAGGAATCCAGCTGACTATCTTCTGTAATGAATCTTTCAATTTTTACCAGTCTTTTTAATCGGGATGACAGGACTTGAACCTGCGACATTCTGGTCCCAAACCAGACGCGCTACCAACTGCGCTACATCCCGTAAAATGTGATATTAGTATAGCAGATATGAAAACTTGTTTCAAGTGCTATACGACTACATTTTAATTTCTTTTACAAAAAAAATGACCCTTGGCAGAATCGAACTGTCGACAACTTGCTTAGAAGGCAAGTGCTCTATCCAGCTGAGCTAAAGGGCCGATAAAAATATATTATAGGAAAATAAGATTTTAATCAAGACTTATGGTTTTAGTATCTGGTAATGGACTTTTGTCCATGTCCTTAATATGAATTAATAGAAAATCTTGTTTGTCGTTTTTTCGTAAAGGAAACGAACATCTTCTTCTTTAATCGATGTGTAGCGGCAGACTGCTGTCGCAAACTCATGTGCATTATCTTCATAAACTGCTTCTACGGCGCACGTTACAAAAAGTTTTCGTTCTTTTATTGCAGGAAGATCAATCGGAAATGACATTTCAAGTGCATATTCTGCATTCGGTTCAAGATGCATATTTTCTTTTGAAGAAGCAAAAACGATTCTTTCATAATCTGCATAGATTATATCAAGCGGGTCTGCTCGTCCTTCGACAGCCTGCATTTTTTTCTGAGATTCTGCAAGGTAGCGGCATACAGGAATTAACTGAAGCCCGTTTCCTGCTGTTCCCTGTTTTCGTGCATGAGTTATAAATTCTTCAAGATATTCTTTTGTCTTATGCTGAATTTCTTCAGGGACATCAGCCCAGATTGGTTTTGTAAATAATCTGTAGCCTGAGTGAGGATAGCAGTCTATATGAACATCTGTCTTTTCGTTGCATGAATAGAAAAGCGTCGCATGAAAATCAAGAGGACGTTCCTGTTCAAGTTCCTGTATTCTTGAAATTGCAGAAGGAATTACAAGCGCAAGCCCAGACTTTACTTCTTTTAATTCAGTATTAAAGTAAAGACCGAGTCTGTTAAAATAAAATTCTACGCGTACTTTTTTTGTAGTAAAATTCTTTACAGACTTAGGCGGGTTTGTAAGCAGAATGATTCCCTGTTCAAGGACTTTCATCTGTTCACCTTTGATTGCAACCGGGAAAATAGTTGAAAGTGCAGGGCGTATTTTTTCATCGTCCTTGTCATCATTTTCTTCGAGCGGAGTAACGGTTACTGGAACGTTTCCGTCTATGAGATACTGAAGTACAAGTTCACGTTCTATGCCGGTTAAATTACTGCTTTCCATATTTATTCCTCCCTAAAGTCTGCTTCAACGGTTTTGTGTTGCATTCTGCGATTTATTGAATGTTCCTTCATTAAAAATTTCAATATCCAAAATTTTGTATGATGGAATCTGACTGTCTTTTTTATCTGATTCTTTATCATTCTGTTTTGTAAACTGAATTTCTTTTATATAAATCTTTGTATCTACAAATTTTTCTTTATTGTAAAGCCTGACCGGAATTTCAAAAGCGTTATCAGAAAAATATCCTTTTCCGATTATGTAGCTGCATGTGGACGGATCGATGTTTTTTTGATTAAGGTCAAAAGAGAAAATCGCGAGCGAAAAAATTGAATTTGACTCCATAAACTCATCGCATTCTTTTTTCTTTATGAATGATGAAAAAAACGACTGAACAAGGTTTAAAGCATCTGAATCTATATCACGGATATCAAGGCTTGCAAATCCTTCGATTTCTGGATAGATTTCCCTGAAATTTTTACCTGCATCAAGGGCTATCATGGAATCCGGGTTAAAGGTAACCGCAGGATTCATATAGTCATTTCTATTGACTTTTTTTGAAAGACGGCCTTTTTCAAGTTCCTGAGTCCACTGGATTTCGCCGTTTTTTGCATCTGCAATCTTTTTTAGGCTAAATTCACTTTCGTCTGTCTGAGTCTGGGCTGCATTCTTGCAGCCTGCTAAAAGAGAAAGCGATATGAATGTAAAAAAAAGGGCCTTTTTACAGAATTCCATATAATAAATATATTTTATCATATAATGGAAAATATTGCAAAATAGCACAAATGGGTCTATAATTTTAAATAGAATTTGTTCTAGAAAACGGAGAAGATATGAAAATTCATAACCTGATGGAAGAACTGGTTGAAAAGCGCGTAAACAAGTTGTATGACGATTTAAAAGAAGCTAAGACATCATGGCTTACGTGTGACTGTGAAAACTGTCGTTCAGATGTGATGGCCTTTGTTTTAAATAGAATTCCGCCTAAATACATCATTTCTGCACGTGGTATTACTCATACTGCAGCAGACGGAAATCTTACCCAGATTAAGGCAGATATCGACACGCTTGCAATCGAAGCAATCAGAATCGTAAGTATTTCCAAACGTCCGACACACAATATAAAATCTGCGCCGGAATCTTTCTTTATATCTGGAACTGTTCCTTATTTCTTTTTCCCGACTTTTACGGGAACTGTCATGGACGGAACAACTTTCGAACCGCTTTCTAATGCGACGATTACACTTTTACAGGACGGTAAACCTGCAAAGATGGTAGATCAGTCGTGGGCAAATCCTACAAAGACTTATGTTTCTACAAAAGGTACATATTCGTTCTGCGTTCAGCCTGAACAGGCACAAAAAGAAAAAGAAGATGCACATTTCAGTTTTACGGTAAAGGTAGAAGCAGAAGGTTATGAACCTGTTTCTTATGCATTTTCGATTCCGGTTATAAGTGAAATTCTTCATCAGAACAGAGGACTTTCGCTTTATTCATTAAAGATACAGGATTTGTTCCTGTTCCCGGAAGGTCTTGAAAATCCTATGGAATAAATAAACTTTGAAACAATAAAAAGGCGAAAAAAAAACTCAGGATAAAATCCTGAGTTTTTTTATGGACGATGAGGGGATCGAACCCCCGACATTCTGGGTGTAAACCAGACGCTCGTACCAGCTGAGCTAATCGTCCGTCGATGTTGTTAATATATAATTTTTACCAAAAAGTGTCAATAGGGTAGGCAAAAATTATTTTTCTGCATCCGGATTGTCCCTGGTTTCATTCTGTTTCTGGTTTTTATATTCTTCTACGGCTTTTCTTATCGTTAAAAGCGCCCATAAAAGATAGCAGAGTATTACAGAAGGCTTTATGATGAAAAAATCAAATCCTATGAACGATAAAACCATTTTGTCTGCAATTGTAGCCGGAACAGAAGCAAAAACAGCAGTTGAATACAGATTCTTCTTAGGCATTCCAAATTTGAGCATCTTAAGAAACAGGAGTCCTGCAAGAAAATAAATGAGACCTGCCAATAAAAGACCAAGAAAGTCCAGAGCGAAAAACAGGAATATAATAAAATAAAAAAGGAATGTGAGCATCCCGTGTGCAAAATCTACAAGACTCTTTTCGTTAAACACACCGCCAAGCATGTTATACGTCAATGCCTGAGGGCCAAGTCCTGCATCTTTGTTTCCGGTAACGATTGCATCTTTGTAGATTCTAAAAATATATTTTTCGTCTTCCTGCACAGCTTCTTTTGAATTTTTTTCTGAGTCTATAAGAAGAAATTCTGTTCCGTCAGAAAACTTGTATTCAAACCTCTGTTTTTCATCTTTAATTTCGAGTGCATTGTCTTTTACAGAGAACTCTGGAAGTACTTTTAAAATCGGTTCAATTTCATTTCTGGAAATATTCTTTATTTTTATATCGACAAATACAGTTTTGGGAATTGATGTAAATATCGATACGATGAGTGCAAGAACAAAAATATTATATCTGTTTCTGCTTACTTCCAGAAATGATTTTGAGTCATAAAAGGATTTGAAAATTACTTTAATGTATTTTAACATTATTTCTTTTCGATTTTATCAAAGCCGCAGAGAGGACGCAGAACTTCTGGAATCGTAATCGAACCGTCTTCGTTCTGATAGTTTTCGATTATTGCAAGCATTGCTCGTCCTACAGCGATTGCAGTTCCGTTTAACATGTGAACGTATTTGTTTTTACCATCATCGTCCTTGTAACGAACATTGAGGCGGCGGCTCTGATAGTCTGTACAGTTAGAAGTAGAAGTTACTTCACCGTATTCTCCACCGTTGCGTCCAGGCATCCATGCTTCGAGGTCCCACTTTCTGTAGGCTGGAGCTCCGAGATCTCCTGTACATGTATCTACAACATGGAACGGAAGTCCGAGTCCTGTAAATATTTCCTCTTCGATTAAGCGTAATTTTTCGTGAATCTTGTCTGAGTCTTCAGGAAGACAGTAAACAAACATTTCTACTTTATCAAACTGGTGAACACGGTACAGACCTTTTGAGAACTGACCTGCTGCCCCTGCTTCTCTTCTAAAACAGTGAGAAAGTCCGCAGTAGAAAAGTGGAAGTTTTGATTTATCAAGGATTTCTCCTGAGTGGTAACCACCGAGTGTAATTTCTGCAGTTGCTACAAGACATGTTCCTTCTTCTTCGATAGAGTAGACGTTAGATTCGTTTCCGCGTGGATTAAAACCGATTCCTTTTAATACTTCTTCTTTTGCAACATCAGGTGTGATAAAAGGAGTAAAGCCATGTTTTCTTAATGTATTGAGTGCATACTGAATGAGTGCCTGTTCGAGGAAAACTGCGTCGTTTTTAAGGTAGTAGAATTTAGGACCAGAAACTTTTGTTCCGCGTTCGAAGTCGATTAAGTCGAGGTTTTCCATAAGTTCTACGTGATCTTTTGGTTTAAAATCAAACTTACGTGGAGTACCGACTTTTTTTACTTCGAGGTTTTCTGTATCGAGTTTTCCAATCGGTGCGTCCGGATGAGCCATGTTAGGAATTTTTCTTGCTGCTTCTTCAAGTTGTGTTTCTACTTCTGCAAGTGTTTTTTCTGCATCTGCAAGTTCTTCTTTTATCTTTTTTCCTTCGTCAATAAGTTTCTGTCTTGCATCGTTATCAAGTTTCTGCTTCATTGCCTGTGCGTTTGCATTTCTTTTTTCCTGCAAAGCCTGGCGGTCTGTAACGAGCTTTGTACGTTTGTCGTAAAGTTCAACTACGATATCTGCATCCGCGTGCATGTTTCTGTTTTCGATGTTCTTTTTAACTGCTTCGAGATTGTCTTTGATAAATTTATAATCCAGCATTTTTTCCCTCTTGTTTTATTTAATTCGTATAAACGACTTTAATACTTATTTTAACGAATATCAATATAGAAGCGTTTTAAGTAAATGCTTCGTTCGCGTGCCTTTTTCCACAGACGGCTCTGAGGCCAGTTGTTTACGACTGTGTCATAGGCGCTGATTGATTCCTTTATATCCTGAACGCTCGAATCTGCTTCAAGAATCTGGCCTTCAAGATAAAGTCCTTCATCAATTCTTGATATTGCTTCTGCAAAAAACTGTTTTACAAGCTTTAATGCATCTTCGTAGCGTTTTTCGTTATAAGCTTTTTGAGCAAGTTCAAGCAGGTCAGACTGAACTGCAGTTTCTTCTGCAGGAGTTTCTGTCTTTGGTTTTGAATCTGCTTTTGAAACAGAATTTGTTCCCGGAATAAAATTAAGGCTGCTCTGGTTTTCTTCTGTATCAGAATTTGAAATTCTTGTTTTTGTATTTAAATCTGGTTCCGAAGATTCTTCTGTATGAGAGTCTGCAACCTTGTCTTTTGGTTTTGTGATTTCTTTTTTACTCTGAGGAATTCCCTTCGTTTCTTTTTCTGTTTCCTGTGGAATTTCTTTAACAACTTTTTCTGGTTTTGGCGGAACAATCGATGCATAGTCAGGCGCAACTTCGTGATTGCTGTCTGTTGCAGATTCTGAACCGACTGTAACCGTCAGATAGTCATCGATATATTTCTGCGAGAGTGTGTCATTTTTATAGAAGTGAAGGGTAGCAGTTCCGCTCTTTTTTGACTGGAGGGTAAATACCGTATTACCGTCCACAACTTTTCTTCCGTAAAATACTAAAAGTCCCTGGCGTTCAAGTTCTCCAAGATAAATCCATCCTGTTCCAGGATATTTTATGTCCAGGAACTGATGATTTTTTATAACAGAGGCTCGTGACGGTACCGGAATAAATTCTTCTTCTGGTTCTGTTTGAGTGCTGTTGTCTGTAACTTCTGAAAGTTCTTTCTGAAGGTCAAAAGAAGATTCTTTTACAGGAGTTGTCGGATTTGTCTGAGCCTTTTGTGCGGGTACAGGCTTTTGTTCTGCAGGTTTTACAGGTGCTGTAGCTGCAGCAGGGTTTTGAGCAGTTTTTGGTGCAGTATTTTTTGTTTCGCTTTGCACTGGAGTTGTCGTAGTTTTAGAATCTGTCTGTTTATCTGCAGCTTCGTTCTGAGTATTTGCAGAAACTGCATTTTCTGTTCCCTGAGTTTTTCCGTTTAAGAGATCTATATCTTCTTTTAATTCATCCTGAGAAATTGATTCTTCTTTATATCCGTTGTCTTCATTTATTTTTTCTTCAAACTGAATTTCTGCAAGATTATTTTCTTCTTCGAGAGTTTCATTTGTCTGAGCATCTTCTTCGTGAGAAATTGTTTCCTGTTCAGTCTGTTCGGCTCCGGTGTTTTCTGTGACTTCTGTGTCAGATGATTCAGATTCTATCTGAGTGTTCTCTACTGATGGAGTGCTGGCTTCTACGTCAGAGCCTGCATCTTTTTTCGTTGAAACGCAAGAGACAAGTGACATTAAAACAATTAGAAAAAATAAAGTGATTTTTTTCATGGCGCCTCTCCGAGAATATCATCTACGAGTTTGTCGTTTGCAGTTTCGAGTTTCTTTAAAGCATCTTCATCCGGGAAAGTAAAATACTCGATAGCTTCATCTTCTGTCCATTTGTCGTGCGGTTCTCTTGTAAGTGTATAACCGTCCGGGATAGATGGACCGTCTGGAGTAACTATTTTCTGATCCGGATTTAACGGGAGTTCTGATTTAATGATTGTTTTTTCTTTCTGCGGATGACAAGCTTGAACTGTAAAAACAATCAGAGCAAGGAAGAATAATACTACGATTACCGTAATAATGATTGAGAGAATCTTTTTTTCTCTGTAGAAATCCCTGATTGTGTCAAGGATCTCCGTAAAATCCATCATTTATCGTTTCCTTCTGTCTGTTCGTTCTGTGCTTCATTGTTTTCTGCGTTTGTGTCAGATGATGTATTATTTTCATCAGTGTTCTGTTCTGTGACAGACTGTTCGTCGCCTTGAGTCTGTTCAGCTTTTTTACGAGGCTCAGGTCTCTGTGGAAGAACTACACCCTGTTCTGGTTCTACATCTTCTTCTACAAAGTCGTCATTTTCGTTAATGACTTCGGCACGGATTTTTTCTATGTCATCGTCAAGACGAAGTGCAATGATTTTACTTATACCAGATTCTTCCATCGTTACACCAAGCATAGTGCCGGCTCCCATTACAGTTTTCTTGTTATGTGTAATAACGATGTACTGGCTTATATTTGCAAACGAAGTCAATGCAGTTACGAAGCTCGAAACGTTTTTATCATCGAGCGCTGCATCAATTTCGTCTAAGAGACAGAACGGGCTTGGGCGTACCTGATATGTTGCAAAGAGAAGGGCAATGGCAGTCATTGTCTTTTCTCCACCAGAAAGTAGGGCGATGTTTTCGAGCTTCTTTCCAGGTGGCTGTGCAAGAATATCAATACCGGTTGTAAGAATGTTTGCAGGGTCTTCAAGACGAAGTTCTGCGTGACCTCCGTTAAACAGACGTCTGAACATGTTATGGAAATTCTTTTTAATTTTGTTGTATGTATCAAGGAACATGTCGCTCGATTTTGCCTTGATTTCGAGAGCAACCTGTTCGAGGTCTTCGAGAGATTTGAGTGTATCCTTGTAGTTTGCTTCCTGTCTTTCGTAGCGGTCTTTAACTTCTGTAAATTCTTCTGGTGCCATGAGGTTAATGTTATGACCGAGGCTTTCGAGGTTAGCTTTTGCCTTTGCAAGCTCTTCCTTTAATTTTTCTGGAGGAGTTGTAATTGTATACATGTGCTCTTCATATTCCATGAGGTCGCGTGAATACTGTTCGCTAAAGTTCTGTTTTACATTGCGTATTTCTGTATCGAGCGAACCGATGGAAATTGAAAGGCGTTCAAATTCGCGCTGGATTTTATCCTGCTGCTCCTGTTTTTTCTGCAGATCATTCTGCTTACCAGAAACCTTGTTGTTGCATTCGTCAATCTTGCTGTAGAGTTCGCGCTGTTTGTCACCAATCTGTGCACCGCGCTGTTCGATTTCTGCAAGTTCTTCCTGAATGTTTGCAATCTGTTCTTCTGTATCTTCGTATCTGCGCTGTTCTGCGTAGACTTCATCATCATTGGTTCTTAAGTTAACTTCTTCCTGACTTATGCTTCTCTGGAGCATAGTGATTTTTTCTTCATTCGACTTTAACTGTTCTGCTATTGCAACTTCATTCTGCTTGAGTTTAGAAAGGGTATCTTTATACTCATTGATTTTCATAGAAAGAGTTACATTGCTTGCGTTAAGGTCTTTGATCATCTGATTCAAGTCATTTACAAGCTTTATGTTATCAGAAATCTTTGAATCGATTTCGCGTTTTTTAGTAATGATTCCTTCTGGTGCAAGGAATTCGCTGATGAATGCAGGAGAAGCATCGATGTAAGATTTAAGCGATTCTTCAAGAGAAAGAATCATGTTGTGAGTTTCTTCGAATGCTGCAGTAGCTTCATTAAGAAGTTTTGTTCCTTCTTCTGCAGAGCGGCAGCCTGTTTTTGAAGCATCTCCAAAAACATTTTTTCTTCCTTCTGTAAAAATGCGGAGTCTTCCGACAATTTCTTCAAGCTTAGCTTTTGCCTGATTCATTGCGCCTTCTGAATATCCGGCATCTTTTAATTTTGCATCAAGTTTTGTTACGATGTCTTCTGTTATTGCAGTCAATTCTTTCTGAAGCTGAACTCTCTGTGATTCGAGATCTTCTATCTGCTTTCTTTTTTCTGCTGCACGTTCATCGTTTTCTGTTATCTGACTTCCTGCAGCTTCGATGTTCTGCTGGAATGATTCAATATTCTTTTTTGTATCTTCAAGATATTTTTTCTTTTCGTGAAGATTACTCTGCGCGTCTCCGACTTCTTCGTTTAAGTTATCGATGCGGTTCTGTATGTTTGTTTTTTTAATTTCGAGCTGGTTGATTTTGTCTTTTATTTCTGCCAGACGTGTGCTCTGCTGCTTCTGAAGTTCGAGCTTACCGTTTTTCTCTCCCATGATTTTTGTAAGCTCGTTCTGACATGCATAAACCTGTTCCTGCAGATCTTTTACAAAGTCTGTATTTTCTGTAAGCGAGTTCTGAATGTCTTCGATTTCTTTTCTTACTTTATTTCTTTTTTCTTCTACTTCTACGATAGAAGTTTCATTGCGAGATTTTGTTTCGATGAAATTCTTTAATTTTAAAAGCTGTATATCAAGCTGAATATTAAAAATTTCCTCTTTTATTTTTCTGAATTTCGTTGTCTTTTCTGACTGAATTTTTAATGTATCGTAGCTTCGCTTGATTTCTGCTAAAGAAATTTCTATCTGCTGTAAATTCTGTTTTGTTTTTTCAAGTTCGCGTTCTGCGTCAGCACATTCTGCTTTTGAACGGCTTATTCCGGCTGCCTCTTCAAAAAGATAGCGTCGGTCTTCTGGTTTGCTCGAAAGAATCTGATCGATTTTTCCCTGTTCCATGACAGAGTAGGCAGCCTTTCCGACACCGGTATCCATAAAGAGCTTGCGGATTTCTGAAGGACCAACCTGACGGCCGTTTATAAAATACTGCGCTTCACCTGAACGGTAGAGGCGGCGTTTAATTTCGATTTCGGTATCTTCCAGAGGAAGGAGACTGTTTTCGTTTGAAATCGTGAGGGCAACTTCTGCAACGTTAAGGGCCGGTCTGTTTGCAGTTCCGGCAAAGATAACGTCTTCCATTTTATCTGCACGAAGGTTTTTACTCTTGCTTTCTGCAAGAACCCATTTCATTGCGTCAACTACGTTACTTTTTCCGCATCCATTAGGACCGAGAAGTGCTGTAATTCCGCTTGAAAAATCTATATGCGTTCTGTCTGCGAACGATTTAAATCCAAATATGTCAAGACTTTTTAAAAACACAAAAAATCCACCTGTTTTTTTTCAATTACAAAGTATTATTACATTATATCAAAAGAACGGAGTGAATTCAATTAAGATTCTTCGAAATCCGGCGCTACTACTTTTCCCTTGTATAGTATTTTAGGGTAAACCGTGAGGCCAAATTTCTTTTCGAGGGCAGCGTATTTCCTCATTTCGTATTCATCCCCGATTACTACGTTTATTCCGCTTTTACCCGCACGCGCTGTACGGCCTGATCGGTGCACGAAAAAGTCCTCGTTTGACGGAAGATCCATCTGTATTATGTGGGTTATCCCCTGGATATCAAGTCCGCGGCTTGCAAGATCGCTTGTGACAAGAAAACGGCATTTTCCGTTCCTGAACCGGTCTATGGCGGCTTTTCTTTCTTTTTTGTCTGTTTTTGCATGGAGCGCCATGCAGTCGATTTTCTTATACTGGAGCTTCTGGGCGATGTTTTCTACCTGGTCGGCCCGGCTCGTAAAAATGAGCGCTTTTTCGGGATTTTCTGCAAGAAGAAAGCTCTTTAAAGTCGAAATCTTGTCCCGGGCTTCGGCAAAAATTGCCCAGTGGGTAATCTTTTTTGAAAGTATATCCTCTTTTGGAAGAATAATTTCTTTAACGTTTGAAAAGAAGTTTTCGAGATTCTTTTTTGTATTCTGATTTATCGTTGCAGAGCATGCTATAAACTGTGCGTCACACGGAATGCTTGAAATAAGCTTTTTCGTTTCTTCTGCAATTTCTACGCTTACAAGACGGTCAGCTTCGTCGAGCACAAGGGCCTTTGCGTTTGAAGTCTTTATTTTTTTAAGGTGAATCAACTCAAGGATTCTTGAAGGATTTCCTATTATGATTCGAGGCTTATCTTTTAAAAGTTCAATCTGGCGTTTTATAGGAGTTCCGCCTATTAAGAGGGCAGATTTTAACTCGGTTATGCGCTGTGCCGTAGATTTTATCTGTGAAGCAAGCTCGTAAGTCGGGGCTAAAATTATGATTTTATTTTCTGCATTGTTTTCTGCTTCGAGCTTCTGAACGAGGGGAAGGAGGTATGCAAAAGTTTTTCCTGTTCCGGTTTCGGATTCAAAGATTACATTTGAATTTTCTAAAACTGCAGGAATCGTTTTCTGCTGAATAAGTGAAGGTTCTGAAATTCCAAACGAATTAAGTTTTAAAATAAGTTCAGTTTTAATGCCGAGTAAAGAAAAATCTTTTATTGTGTCTGCCTTTTCGTCCATGAACATACTATAGCACATTAAAAAATTCTATGCTATAATCACTTTATGAAAGTCGGAATAGATACTTTCGGTCTTGATCATGGTCAGTCGGGCTTAGGCTCATATCTTTATTATCTTATGAGCAACCTTCCTTATGAAGAAGACATGACTTATGAACTTTTTGGTGAAGAATCGGACCGTTATACATATAAAGCAAAATTCGATACACAATATGCTCCTGTAGAAATTTCAGAAAAACTCAACGTGCAGAGAAGCTGGCATATTTTTAAATTGAATAAATTCTCGCGACAGCGAAAATATGACGTAGTGCTTTACAGTGCTGCAACAAGAATGATTCCTTCAAAATTTTCTGTAAAGGGAATTGCAATCGTAAACGACGTACTTTCTTTTCTTCTTGCAGGAACTCATCATAAATATTTAAAGACAATCGGACTTCACGGTTTAAAAAAAGCAGATGCAATCATCGTTCCGAGTGAATATGTAAAAAACGATTTGATTTCTTTCGGACTTGCAAAAGATAAGATTAAAGTTATTCCAAACGGAATTGACCACAGCATTTTTTATCCTCAGAATCTTTCTGAAGGTGAATATGTTGATATAAAACCCTTTGCAATAAAAAGGCCTTATCTTATTTATCCTTCAAAGATTTCACACGAAGCAAAAAAACATATTCAGTTGATAAAAGCATTTAACGTTTTTAAAGAAAAAACAAAGCTTCCTCACAGGCTTGTTCTTGCAGGAAGCCAGGATGATTATGCTGACGAAGTCCAGAAATATGTTCTTGATTCACCATATGCAAGCGATATTTTTATGACAGGATTTTTCCCTCATAAAGAATTAGGGCTTTTGTATTCAAACGCTGATGCATGTATTTTTCCGTCGAGTCAGGAAGGAGTAGGGCTTTCTATCCTCGAGACAATGGCATGCGGAATTCCTGTTGCATGTGCAGACAGCGCGGCTCTTCCTGAAGTCTCAGGGGGTAATGCTGTTCTTTTTAATCCTGATGACATAAACCAGATGGCACAGTCAATCGAAAAGGTTGTGTGCGATAAAGAACTTCGCGAACATCTTGTTACCGGCGCTCTTGAGTGGACTAAAAAGTTTACATGGGCAAACACTGCTTCTAAACTCGTAGAAGTAATAAAAAGCCTCTAGTTTTTAACTGTCGTAATCGTACAGCCGAAATCCTTATACTTATCAAGAAGATTTTTCTGCGCCGTAAAACGCTGCAGGATTTCAAGTTCGCGTAATCCGCCGCGCTTTCGAGCTCTGTTAAATCTTTTAATCCATGATGCTTCGACAAAAATTACAAGGTCACATTTATTAAGAAGCGACGGGATTTTATAAAGCACTGTTGCGTTTAAAATTATTCCGCGAAAATTTCCTTTAGCCTTTGTCTGCTTGATGACCTCTTTTATTTTTTCTGACAAAGCGGGGTATAAAATCTTTTCCTGTTTTTCAAGAAGTTCAGGATAAGAAAAAAGAAGAACGCCAAGTGATCTTTTATCAACTTTGCCTTCCTGAGTTTTTATTACAAGGCCTGTTTCCTCTGCATTTTTTTCAAATGTCTTTAATATTTCATCATTCTTTTCTTCTATTAAAGAGTGAACTTCTTTATCAAAGTCGATGCAGAGAAAATTTTTTGATTCAAAAAAACTGCTTATAAAGTTTTTTCCTGCAGCCATTTTTCCTGTAACGCAGAAAACCGGAAACTTATTTTCCTTAAATTCATTTATGATTGCGTCTATCTGCCTGTCGATTTTTTTTGAATTCATCCTATGCTCCATTTATATTTTAGTGGAACTGACCCCAGTTTTTACCGTATTCAATTGAAACTCGAAGCGGAACAGAAAGTTCTACGGCGTGTTCCATATTCTGCTTTATAAGCTCGATTGTAGCATCGATTGTTTTCTGGTCGTCAGGGCATTCAAAGATAAGTTCGTCATGAACCTGAAGCAGAAGCTTAGCTCCTGTCGGGTTTTCAAGCAGCGCTTTGTTTACTTTAAGCATTGCTGTCTTTACTATATCTGCAGCGCTTCCCTGGATAGGCGTGTTTATTGCAATGCGTTCTGCGGCCGCCTGGTCGTTTTTATTTGTATTATTTATAGTAGGAATATATCTTGTTCGGCCAGAAATCGTAGAAACCCTGTATTTTTCGTGCGCAGTTGCAATTGTATCTGCAATGAATTTCTGGATTGCAGAATATTCAGTAAAGTAATTTGCAATAAAATCCTGTGCCTGAACTCTTGAAATACCCAGTTCTGCAGAAAGCCTGAAGGCGCTCATTCCGTAGATAACGCCAAAGTTGATTGTCTTTGCAAGGCGTCTCATTTCTGGTGTTACGTCTTCTTCCTTTACCTTGTAGATAAGCTGTGCGGTCGCCTTATGAACGTCTGTTCCGTCGATGAACGCTTTACACATTGCAGGGTCTTTTGAAAGATGTGCCATTACTACAAGCTCAATCTGCGAGTAGTCTGCAGAAATAAAAACTGTTCCCGGCTTTGCAGTAAAGCCAGAGCGTATTCTTCTTCCTGCATCACTTCTTACAGGAATGTTCTGTAAGTTAGGGTCTTTGCACGAAAGTCTTCCTGTTGCAGTTCCAGTCTGAACAAAAGTAGTGTGGATGAGGCTTTCTTTATCGCAGAGTTTTGGAAGTGATTCTACATAAGTTGACTGCAGCTTTGAAAGCTCGCGGAACTCAAGAATTTTCTTTGGAACAGGATCATAAACTGCAAGTTCTTCGAGAACAGAAGTGTCTGTAGAATAACCTGTCTTTGTTTTTTTCGAAGGCTTTAAGCCGCGTTCTGTAAACAAAACTTCCTGAAGCTGTTTTGTCGAAGAAATATTAAAATCATGTCCGACAATAGAAAAGATTTCTTTTTCTGCTTCTTCTATCTGTTTGCTTAATTCTTTGTTGTATGAGTCAAAAAGCTTTGTATCTATGTGGATTCCTTCAAGCTCCATTTCTGCAAGAATTGGAATAAGAGGAAACTCCATTTCGTATAAAAGTTTTTCCTTGTAATATTTTTTTACATAAACTTCGAGTGCAGGCCAGAGCTGGAGCGTTATGTCTGACTTTTCACATACAAAACTGCAGGCATTTTCTTCGCTCATGTCAAAGAAAGTCTGGCCTTTAGCAAGAACTTCATCATAATCTGTTTTTATAACAGCAAGTTTTTTCTGTGCAATATTTAAAAGTGAATATGGCTCAGAACCGTTTTCGTCAGGCGATAAAATCCAGGACGCAACCATAGTGTCTATAAAACGTTTTGAATTTTTTATACATGATGTCCTTATATCTTTAAGTCCGTTAAAGCGAAGCGTTTTATAAATAAATTTCATGTCATGAAAAATAAGCGTAAGGTTTTCATCATCAAACAGCCTCTGAATTTCTTTTACCGCTTCTTCTTTTGTAACGCCGGACGATGAAAATAAATCCTGTCCCTGCGTTAACGGAATGTAAAAACCTGTGTGGATTTTATTGCTTACAGAAATTCCTGCAAGTGTAGAAGAGTAGAGGTCGCTTTTTTCTGTTTCTACTGCAATTGAAACAGGATTTTTTTCGCTTATAAATGAGTCAGTAAGTTTTTTTAATTCTTCTTTTGAAGAAATCGTCTTATAAGTTCCGTCTGCTTTATGAAGCGGAATAAGCTTATCCTTTAATTCTTCTGCATCTTGTTTAAGCTGTTCTTCAGGAGATTTTGCAGCGTGTGATTTTTTTTCGTCTGAGGCTTTGCCTGCTTTTTCCTCGTCTGAAGACGTTTTATCGTCAGAAGCTTTGCTGTCGCTTACATCATAGCCTGCAAGTTCTGCGTAAAGTTTTGCACACGACGGAATCTGATATTTAAAAAGTTCATCGGCTGCTTTTTTATAATTGAGCGCAAGCGGAACAAATTTATTTATATCGATTTCAGGGCATGGAACATCATAGCAAAGCTTTACAAGATCGCGTGAGAAAAAAGCATCTTTTTTACCGTCACGGATTTTCTGACCGATTGCGCCTTTAATTTCGTCGGCGTGTTCATAGATTCCTTCAAGAGAACCGTACTGGTCTAAAAATTTACATGCGGTCTTAACACCGCATCCCTTTACACCCGGAATATTATCTGCTGTATCTCCGTAAAGTGAAAGTAAGTCCAGCATTTTTTCTGGATCTACCCCCCATTCAGCTTTAAC
>CAJORB010000032.1:0-126283 GCA_905236565.1 uncultured Treponema sp.
CAGATTGGTTCTGAAGAGGAAGAAGAAAAAGCCCTCTCGCTCGGTGCGCACGATTTTATTTTTAAACCGTATAAACCAGAAATCATCAAGCACAGACTTTCAAATACAATCGAGCTGATGGAAGCCGTAAAGGTTGTAAATCTCGTTATAAAAGATGATTTGACTCCGTGTTACAATAAATCTTATTTTATGACAAAGGTTCGTGAAATTCTTACAGAGCATGCCGATGAAAAATTCGGAATTCTTTGTATCGATGTTGAACAGTTTAAAATGGTCAACGACTCTTACGGTATTTCGGCTGGTGATAAGATTCTTTACAAGCTTGGTGAAATTCTTTGCTCTGAAATTCCTGAAGGTGCTGTCTGTTCTCGTTTTACGGCAGATGAATTTTTTATTTTTATGTCGTATGACGAAAGTTTTTACGAGCCTTTCGTAGAAAAAGTTTCTGCAACACTTCATAAATATCTTCCGAGAATCGGTGTAAAGATTAAGTTAAAGATATGCTGCGGTGTTTATTATATTCATGATAAATTAATTCCTGTTGCGGCTATGTGTGACAGAGCTCAGCTTGCAACCCAGAATATCAAGGGTAAATACGGAAAAGTTCTTGCATATTATCAGGACGACATCAGACGCCAGATGCATAACATCCAGGCGATTACAAATACGATGGAGCAGGCATTAAAGAACGGCGAGTTTAAGGTTTTCTATCAGCCTAAATATGAACTTGCTTCTGAGTGCATTGCCGGAGCCGAAGCTCTTGTGCGCTGGGAAAATCCTGAGATGGGCTTTATGTCGCCTTCTGCGTTTGTTCCGCTGTTTGAAAAAAACGGATTTATTACTTCGCTTGATATTTTTGTATGGGAAAGTGTATGCCGTGACATGCATGAATGGATAAGCCAGGGCGGAAAACCTTTTGCAGTTTCGCTCAATGTTTCGCGCGCAGATATTTATAATCCTAAGCTTATTAAGATTCTTGTCGACTTAAGCGAAAAATATGAAATAGAAAGAAAATACATTCATCTTGAAATAACAGAAAGTGCTTATACTGATAATCCTGAACAGATTATAAAGACCGTTAAATTATTGAGGGAAAAAGGGTTCCCTATTGAAATGGACGACTTTGGTTCGGGATATTCTTCGCTCAATATGCTTTCTGAAATTCCTATCGATATCTTAAAGCTTGATATGGACTTTGTTAAAAACGAGCTTGAAAAATCAAGCGGCAAGGGAATTTTAGGATTTGTCATCAGTCTTGCAAAGTGGCTCAATCTTGCAGTTGTTGCAGAAGGTGTTGAAACTCCTGAACAGATTAAGATTTTAAGTTCGATGGAATGTAATTATGTTCAGGGATTTTATTTTGAAAAACCTCTTTGCAAGGAAGATTTCTTTAAGCTCATGAAAGAAGGTGACATAAAGGATATGTACCTTACAAGTTCGAGCGTTACACATATCGATAAAGAAAAACTTGTTATAAATAAATCTGTCGGAACAAAACTCGGAACAATGCTTGTAGTTGATGATATCGAATTGAGCCGCGAAGTAATTAAACAGATATTCTTAGAAGAATACGATATCGTAGAAGCAGTTGACGGACTCCAGGCATGGAATTACATAAGGGAAAATCCGACAGAAATTACGATTGTACTTCTTGACCTTCTTATGCCGGTTATGGACGGCTTTCAGCTTTTAAAGAAGATTAGGGATTTTGAACCGACTCGAGAGATTCCGATTGTTGTAACATCACAGGGCGATGAAAAATCAGAAGAGCGTGCACTTTCGATGAGTGCAGAAGATTTTATTTCAAAACCATATAATCCTGTTATTCTTCGTCATCGTGTACGAAACGCAGTAATGAATTCAAAAGTAAAGAAGATTGAACTTGAACGCCAGATGAACAAGGAACTTCTTGAAGCCGAACTTGCTGTAAATAAAGATGCGCTTACGGAGCTTTCTACAAGAAAAGTTCTTGAATCAAAAGTAAATGACTTCTTTGCAAACTCAGAAAACTCTGGTGCTGTTTTTGTAATGATTGACGTTGATAACTTTAAAGACGTAAATGATATTTACGGACATATAAAGGGTGATGAAACATTAAAGCACGTCGGAGAAATCTTGCGCTCATCGTTTAGGGATGAAGATATCATCTGTCGAATGGGTGGCGATGAGTTTGCTATTTTTATTCCGAAGAAATTTGAAAGGAAACAGCTTGAACTTAAACTTACACGTCTTTGTGATAATCTTGTTTTCATGATAGAAAAAATTCAGGTAACATGTTCGATTGGTGCATGTCTTGCTCCAAAGTACGGTCAGGATTATCAGACGCTTTACAACAATTCTGATATGGCACTTCTTGCAAGTAAACGCTACGGAAAAAATCAATTCCAGATTTTCTCCGGGCAGACGGTGCTTCCTTCTTATGTGTTCTACAGAAATATGGACTGGCTGCTTGATGAATTTAATGATGCGGTAATTGTATGTGCAAAAGATTCTTTTGAACTTCTCTATATAAACAAGAATGCATGTGAAATTGCAGGAAAAGAAAAACGTGAATGCATGGGTAAAAAATGCTACGAAGTTTTATGGGGAAGAAAAAAGCCTTGCCCTCATTGCCCTAAAGATCTTGAGCCTTCGAAAGATTTTATCGAAACAAAGGTTGTTATAAACGGTGAGAACTGTATGATGAGAACAAAGCTTATAAGCTGGGGCGGTGCTCCTGCTCGTGTTCAGTACATACAGAAAAAAAATTCTTCATTAATTGATAAGCTGATGAATCCAGATGACACTATTTGAAATTAAAAAAAATGCCGTATCTCAGTTTGCAGATGCAGGGTTGCCGACTGCAGAACTTGATGCAGATTGTCTTTTGCAGTTTCTTTTAAACAAAGATAAAACTTTTGTCCTCATGAACCGTGATTTAGAAATTACAGAGGAACAGGAAAAAAAGTTTGCTGAATACGTAGAAAAAAGAAAAACAGGACTTCCTGTTGCCTATATCACTCATAAAAAAGAATTTTTTAATACAGAATTTTATGTAACAGAAGATGTTCTTATTCCAAAGCCTGATACAGAAGTTTTAGTACAGGAAGCTGTAAATAAAATTTTAGAATTTGCAAAACGTGAAACAGAAAGAACTCTGTTTATAAGAATTGCAGATATCTGCACCGGAAGCGGCTGTATTGCAATAAGCGTTGTAAAAGAAGTTCTTTCTAAAACACAGAACGTCCAGTTTGAAGTAGTGATGACAGATTTAAGTCTCGAAGCAATTTCTGTAGCACGAAAAAATGTTTACGATATACTTGATGCCTCTACCACCATTTTATGCGAAGCCGGCATAGTGCAGAGCGGGGATCATCGTGCGATGATCAAGCTGGTCAACGGTGACCTGCTTTGCTCGCAGACGCAATTTGATTTTATTTTTTCAAATCCACCTTATGTGCCGCACAAGATGGTTGATGAACTTTTACGTGATGGCCGCTGCGAGCCCCGCTCTGCACTTGACGGCGATATAGACCTTTATAACAGTTCTGAAGCAAAATCTGATGACGGGCTTTCGATAATAAGAAGACTTGTTCCGGATGCGTATAAGGCTTTAAATAAAGGCGGTTCGTTTTTAATGGAAAGCGGTGAGTATCAGGCAGAGAGTGTGAGGAAACTTTTTAATGATGCAGGTTTTAAAAATGTTGTAACTTACAGAGATCTTGAAGGTCAGGAAAGAGTTACAGCCGGAGAAAAACAATGATAAGTGTCGTAGCTTTTTTAGGAAATTACGGAAACGAATATAAAAATACAAGACATAATGCGGCGTGGCTTTTTGCAGACACACTTCCTTTTTATTCACGCTTAAATTTTCTTTCTAAATTTGACGGAGAGCTTGCATCTCTTGATTACAGTGAATTTGTAAATCTTGTTTCAAATTCTTATCCTGAACTTTGTAAAGATGACGGTCAGATTGCAGTTCCAAAAAATGCACCTGCAAAAATTTATTTTCTTAAACCTCAGATTTACATGAATCTTTCTGGTCAGAGTATCGGACAGTTATGTAAGTTCTATAAAATAAAACCAGAAGAAGTTTTAGTAGTTCACGATGAACTCGAACTTAAAAACGGATTTTTTAGTCTTAAATGGTCAGGCGGGCTTGCAGGACATAACGGGCTTCGTTCTACAAAAGATGCTCTTGGAACTGCAGATTTCTGGAGACTCCGTTTTGGAATCGGAAAGCCGGCGGATATAAATATTGCAGATTATGTTTTGAGTAATTTTACAAAAGATGAAATGCCTTTGATGGAAACTGTTTTTAAAAAAGCAGGAGTTCTTCTTGTAAAGGCCTTGCTTTCAACTGACCCTTCAAGACTTTTAACACAGTGGGGAAAAGTAAATGTCAACGCTTGATTTTGATAAAGTATTAAAAGGTGATTTTACTACTGCCGAAAAAGCTTTTAACAGACTTTATAATGTCGTTTCGATTTTAAGGTCAGAAAACGGATGTCCATGGGATAAGGAGCAGACTCCTTTATCTATGAGACAGGATTTAATCGAAGAAACTTTTGAGGCAGTTGATGCAATTACGCAGAACGATGCGGAACATGCAAAGGAAGAGCTTGGTGATGTTCTTCTTAATGCGACGATGATAAGTTATATGTACGAGCAGAAAGGAAACTTTGCAGTTGCAGATGTTTTTAACGAACTTTCAGAAAAGCTTATCCGCCGTCATCCTCATGTTTTTCCTGACAGCGAAGGACAGGTTGCCGCAGTTGAAAAAGTAAAGAATCCTGACCAGGTTTTAAATCAGTGGGACAGAATTAAAGAAAATGTAGAAGGAAGAAAAACCGGCTGCATACTCGATGAAGTTCCGGGAGGGTTTCCGCCGCTTTTAAAGGCATATAAGTTTCAGAAAAAGGCTGCTAAAAAAGGCTTTGACTGGGATAATATCGATGACGTTAAGGCAAAAGTGCGTGAAGAATTTGAAGAAGCAGAAAGCGCAAGAATTGAGCGCGATGCTGCTGTTTCAAAACAAAACGCGAAGGTCTTTGAGCGGAATTCAGCCAGAGAAGCAGATGAAGCTCAAAAAAGGCTCGAAGAAGAAATCGGGGACTTTTTCTTTGCGCTCGTAAATTATGCCAGAAAGCTTGGTGTAGATCCTGAAACAGCGCTTAGCCGTGCAAATAAGAAATTTTACAGGCGCTTTTCTTATGTTCAGGATAAAATGCAGGAAAATGGGCATGAAATGGTTAACGGAGCTCTTGCTGTAATGGATAAATTCTGGGACGAGGCAAAAAAGAAGGGTTTATAGGCTTTCGGCGGGGCTTTTTAAGGTTTTCTTGCGGGCGTCCCGTGAGGTTTTATACTTGTTATTTGACTATTTTTTTACTATATTATAATTATGAGTGGAATTTATTTTAGCGACGAAAAAGACGATGAAAAAAAAGACAAGGCACCTGATGCACTTGCAGAAAAATTTCTTAAAACACGCCAGATTCTTCTTTCTGGTGAAATCAATAAAGAGCTTGCAGAGAAATTTAACAAGCAGCTTCTGCTTTTAGAATCAGACGGAAATGATCCTGTTTATGTTTATATTGATTCTCCTGGCGGCGACGTTAGTGCGGGATTTGCGATTTACGATATGATCCGCTTTGTAAGCTGTCCTGTTGTTCTTGTAGGAAACGGACTTATTGCAAGTGCTGCTGCATTAATTCTTCTTGCTGTTCCAAAAGAAAGAAGGGTTGGATTTGCAAATTCTGAATATCTTATTCATCAGCCTCTAAGCGGAATGCGCGGAACTGCAACAGAAATTCTGATTCATGCAGAAAACCTTACGAAGACAAAGGCAAAAATTAATAAGATTATTGCAGATGCTACCGGTAAGGATGTTAAACAGGTAGAAAAAGATACTGACAGAGATCACTGGCTTGATGCAGAGGAAGCAAAAGAGTACGGTCTCATCGGTAAAATCATTGCTTCGCGTAAAGAATTAAAAGAAATAAAATAAAGTTGTATGACTTTTGAATTAACGGATGAACTTGCAGATTCTATAATCTCGGCTCTTGAAAATCAGGAAAAAAGATTTGTCGTTGATTCTAAGTCGGGCTTGCTTGCAGAAAAAACACAGGATTTTGTGTGTGATGAAGAAAACTTTTACGAGCTTCCGTCGTGGGATTCGAAAGACGGATTTGATTTGATGGAGGGCTTTGTAAATGAACTTCATTCACCGATGGCCAGAAATGATTTACTTAATGTTCTTCGTTCTGGAAGGGGGGTATTTAGAGGATTTAAAGATGTTTTAAAATCTTATCCGGAAGTTGAAAAACGCTGGCATTTTTTTAAGAACAGACAGCTTATTAATTACATCAACAGATGGTATAACGATTTAAGGGAAACATGGGGTCTTGAAAAATTAGACCGCGAAGTAGAAGAGACAGAGGATTTACTTTGCGACGACTTTGTGTTTTCAAATTATGATTTTAAATGCGACAGAGAAGAAGTTTTAAAATGTATTGAATCTGTTGCCAGAGACTATAGTGCGGTTCTTCCTGAAGAAATTGCAAATGCTTTACCTGAATTGTGGAAAGCAGACGAAGACGTAAAATTTGGCGATAAAGCCTGTGGTTTTGTATGCCGTTCGTTATCAAAAGAATTTGCAGGATGCGCTGTTTTTGCACCATGTCTTAAAAATGCACCTAATACCGTTTTACTCACCGGTTATTTTGTGCAGGAAAATTATCGCGGTCTTGGAATAGGCAGACAGCTTTTTGAAATGTCATTAGCCGAACTAAAGAAGCGTCATTTTAAGTGGGTATTTCTGGCAAATGTAATTTTACCTGAATCTATTACACCTTTATTGCTTAGAACAGGTTTTAAACAGTTTGGTTCAGTGTATGTTGCAGATTTGTTTTCAGAATAATTTAATTTAAGGAGTATGTTTTATGTCATTTAGAAGAGAAAACGAAATTGATCTGGATCAGCTTGCAGCTTTTTTGCAGAATGCAGTAGAAAAAGTAAAGACAGAAGAAAATCCAGATTTGCTTAACGACATTAAGAAAGTTTACAAAAAGAATGTTCCATTTTCATTGCGCATGTATGTGGCTGCTTATTTAACAAAATTAAGCGGAAGTCACTTTAGACCAAGAAAAGATTTTAAAAACGATCGCTCGAGAAACCGCGATTACCGCAAGGATATTTTAAAATCATCATACAGACAGAATTCTGTTCGTGAAGACGAAACAGCAGATAATACAGAAGCTCGCGCATCGCATCCAAGAGTACAGATTGACGAAGCTCTTGCAACAACAATCTTCGTAGGAATCGGAAGAAACCGCCGTGTTTATGCACGTGACCTTGTTGGTCTTCTTATAAGTGTGGGCGGACTTGACCGTGATAGAATCGGAGATATCCGTGTTCTTGCAAATTATTCTTTTGTTCAGCTTTTTACAGAAGATGCTTCAAAGGCAATCGAAGCCCTCAATGGTTATGAATACCGCGGAAGAAAGCTTTCTGTAAGTTATTCTCGTCAGAAGTCTGATGAAAATCCTGCAGAAGAATCTATTCCTTCAAATGTAGACAGCGGATATACTGATCCGTCGAGTGTAGCACAGAAAGATGATGCAGAAGCTTACGCTGCTGCAGAAAAAGCTGCTGACTCAAACGGCTATCTGGTATAATTACCACTGACGCATTTCGGGTGCAAACGGAATAAAACTTATTCCTTCAGAAAGGGAGATTTTTATTTCGTAAAACGTGCACCCGATTTTTTTTTGTTCACGTGAAATTTCTATTAATGCAAATGACGGCGGAAGTCCGCGGCGTGGTAAAGTGCAGCTTCCGGGATTTATGAAGGTTACGGATGGAGTTTCACTTTTTGATGCGATGTGACTGTGACCGTATATTACAACGTCTGCTTTATCAAGAGAAGCCTGTTTTTCTATTTCTGACATTCCGTAATAAACGCCGAATATGTGACCGTGCGTAACGAGAATCTTTTTTCCTGCAGCTGTAAAATTTACTGTACGTGGAATCTGTAAAATAAATTCATCTTTTGAAATTTTTTCTTTTGTCGGGTTAAAAGAAACAGGGTAAGAGCTGTCGTCTCCGTTTCCCCCGGCGATTACTGCAACCGGCGGAAAATTTTTTGCAAGCTTTTTATCTTTTTTTAATGAATCTAAAATGTCGGTTATATCCTGCGCACCGTCACCGGAAAAGACAAAAACATCTGAGCGCTCAGAAAATTCTTCTAAGATTTTTTTTATGATTGAAGGATTTCCGTGAGAGTCAGAAACAGCAAGGATTACGGCATTTTCTTTCTGTTCAAGATGAGAAACAGCTTCGTCCGAGCCGATTAATAAATTTTTTGTCTGAATGAGCAGATTCATACAGCGTTTATTTATTCTTCTCTTCTATAATAAAATGATTGATTGAAGAAAGCCCTGTTTCGGGGTCGACATAGCGCTTGATTTTATAGTAAGCGCCTGCAATGTTGTTTACATGAGTAAGTAATTCTGAATTACTTTTTAAAGGTTCTTCAATCATTGTCATATAATCGATTGCGTTGTCGATTATTTCTTCGATTCCGCCTATATCTTTCTGTTCAGCTTCTTCTTTTGCTTCCTGAACATTATCTGACTGTTCAACTGCCCTGTCTAATACGAAGTCACTTGTTGCTTCGATTGCAAGGATGTCATCCTGCGGAAAGAGTGTATAGATTGCAAGTAACGGATGCTTTTCGTCATCGCGGAGATTTGCAAGAGTGTTGCTTGTATATTCCGGTGCGCCGATTGTGATGATTCCTGTAAGATCAACGTCTTCAAGAAGTGTTGTAAGACGCGAGATGCGGCCCGTGCTTCCGACTTTTAAATCATCCGGGAAAACATAAGGAATTATGAGCCCTGAGTTTTCTGATGCTTCTTCGTCCGAAAGTCCGAAGTTTGCCTCAAGCCTTTTTACTTCGTTTTTTACAAACTCTTCTGAATTATATCCGTAGCCGAAAACTATGCAGATTTTCTTTTTAGTCGGCTGCCACTGTGGGCGAGCGTTTTCTTTCTGAGTGTTTTCTGCGGCTGCTCCGTTCTGGTCTGCTGTGTTCTTTTTTCTTGAACATGAAATGAATGCAAGCGATGCGATTGCGAGTGTTATTGTAAATATTTTAAGTAATTTAGTCATTTTCATATCTTATATTTTACTCGTTTTTTTGCATTCGTTCAATAAAATGGGCGAGGGTATTTTTGCTGAATTAACCCCATAATTGCAACGGGGACTTAAAATCAATATACTGTTTCTCATGAGCGGTTTTTATGATTATTTTGATGTAGCCGTTGTTGGAGCAGGGCATGCGGGAATCGAAGCATGTTTGGCCTGCGCGAGAATGGGATTAAAAACTTTAGTTATTACTCAGTCAATCGATGCAATCGGAAGGATGAGCTGTAATCCTTCTATCGGTGGAATTGCAAAAGGAAATATTGTTCGTGAAATAGATGCGCTTGGCGGTGAAATGGGGAAGCTCATCGACCATTCGATGATTCAGTTCAGGCTTTTAAATAAAAGTCGTGGTCCTGCAGTGCAGGCACCGAGAAGCCAGGCAGACAAATTGACTTATTCAGCTTTGGCAAGAAAAACTTTAGAAAGTACTCCGAATCTTTCAACTTTAATGGATACGGTTGTTGATATTCTTACGACAGACTCAGATGAAAATCTTCCTCCGAACACAGACAGCAGTGCAGAAGTTGGTTCGATTCCGGGTGAAGTGCGCTCAGGTCAGATAAGTGGAAGTGAAAATTTTTCGATTCATAAAAACGGGAAAAGGCAGAAGGTTATCGCACTGGTAACTGAACGAGGCCGTGTAATTCCTGTTCGCTCGATTGTTCTTACAACAGGAACTTTTTTAGGCGGAAGAATTTTTATCGGTGAATATGATGCGCCATGCGGTCGTCTTGGTGAAAGTGCAGCCTTTGGTTTGACTTCTAATTTACACAGACTTGGATTTACGACAGGCCGTTTAAAAACAGGAACGCCTCCAAGAATTTTGCGTTCGTCTGTAAACTTTGATGTGCTCGAAAAACAGGATGGCGATGAAGAAGTTATTCCGTTTTCATTTGAAACAGAAAAAGTTGAACGTCCTATGGTTCCGTGCCATGTCGTTTATACAAATGAAAAAACTCACGAGATAATAAGAAAAAATATCGGACGTTCTCCGCTTTATTCCGGAAAAATTTCTGGAATCGGTCCGCGCTATTGTCCGAGTATCGAAGATAAAGTCATGCGTTTTGCAGAGCGTGATCGTCATCAGATTTTTGTTGAACCTGAAGGACTTGGAACAGAAGAAATCTATTTAAACGGATTTTCTTCTTCGCTTCCAGAAAGTGTTCAGGATGAATTTTTACGAACGATGAACGGTTTTGAAAACGCAGTTGTAAGCAGACCAGGTTATGCGGTTGAATATGATTATGTTGAACCGACTCAATTGTTTAATTCGCTTGAGACAAAAAGAGTTGCAGGTCTTTTTAATGCAGGACAGATAAACGGAACCTCGGGTTATGAAGAAGCAGCAGGGCAGGGACTTGTTGCAGGAATCAATGCAGGTTTTTATGCGCGTGAGCATATTAAAACATGCGGTCCTCTGGTATCAAGTGACTCATCGGTTGATTCTCGTGCAGCATCTGGAGAAAGCGGCGCGTTTTGTCCTAAAGCTGCATACAGTAAAGAAGAATTAAAAGAAAACTGGGATTTTTCAGAAAAACAGTCGCATCAGATTGGTGAGAAAATAGAAAAAGCACAGCGTGACGCAGGTTTTGAAAACTACAGAAAAATTCCGCAGTACGCGCCGCTGGTGCTTGGCCGTGACGAAGCTTACATCGGTGTATTGATTGATGATCTTGTAACTCTTGGAACAAAAGAGCCGTACAGAATGTTTACTGCACGCGCAGAATATCGTCTTAAACTCCGCTACGATACAGCCGACCGTCGTCTTACACAGAAGGCTTTTGAAGCAGGATTAAAAACAGAAAAACAGTTTTTAGCCGTTCAGGAAAAATATCGGATGACAGATGAAATTGTTGCTCTCTTAGAAAAAAAGCCTCATTCAGAAAATCCGGGCTATCCTGAAAAAATCTGGGAAGAAGCAAAAATTGATTTTAAATATAAATACTACATCGAAAAACAGGATCGCCGCGTAGAAAAAATGCACCGCATGGAAAATTTCAGAATCCCTCAAGACTTTGATTATTCTTCGATTCCGTCGCTGTCGAGTGAGTCGCGCGGTAAACTTGAAAAGATAAGACCTGCAACTCTTGGTCAGGCAAGCCGTATAAGCGGAATAAGAAACAGCGACATCATGCTTCTGATGGTTTACCTTCGCTGATAAAAATATTTTTCAGGAGTAAAATATGAAATTTAAATTCTTGTACCTCATCATGTTATTGATTATATTCAGCATGGCAAATGTCTTTGCAGACTCGCCTAAAGACTGGCTTGATGATGAAGTTCCTTCGCTTTATAAAACCTACGAAAAATATTTTGATTATGTCGGCTTTGGTGTTGAATACGGAAACTTTGGTTCTAACTGGGGAACGAAAAAAGAACTTAATTTTTCAGAAGTTCAGAAAGGACTTGTAAAGCATGCAAATACAATTACAATGGGAAACGAATTTAAACCTCAGTTTATCATGGCGTGGTGGGGAAAGAAGCCTGAAGTTTCCGGAACTTTTAAAGCGTCAAACGGCATTACGATAAAGACTCCTGTTTTAAAAGGCCTCTCTCGTCTTGATGAAATTCTTTCCATATGTAAAGCAAATTCTCTTATGATGAGAGGACATGTTCTTGTGTGGCATTCTCAGACAGAAGATGCTTTCTTTTACGAAGATTATGATACGACAAAAAATCTTGTAGGTAAAGATGAAATGAATGCAAGACTTGAGTGGTATATAAAAACTGTTTTAGAGCATGTTGCTTTATGGGAAAAGAAAAATAACGGTGGTAAGCACATCATCTGGGCGTGGGATGTTGTTAACGAAGCAACTTCTGATAATTCGCAGCCTGGGGCTTATAAAAGCTCTTATCCTGAACACTGGTTAAGAACTGCAGGAACTAAATGGTTTGACATTTACGATAGCGAAGAGTTTATCATAAATGCTTTTGCGTTTGCAAATAAATATGCTCCGAAAGATGTAAAACTTTGTTACAACGATTACGGCGGAATATATGAAAACAGAATGAGTGATAAACACGAGAGCATGCTTCGTGTAGTTGATTTACTTTTAAAACATAAATCAGATCCGCTTCCGACAAGGATTGACGTGATGGGCTTGCAGGCTCACTGTAATGTAAAAAACGGTGCTGTTATTTTTGAAAAAGAAATAAAAGATTTTATTTTACGCGGAATCGATGTTCATATCACAGAACTTGATATCGGAACATGGAACGGCTACAATCCGAATACTGATGCAGTAAAGATAACGGGGAAACAGTACAAAACTCTTTCTGCAGCATATAAAGATTTCTTTGCTATGTTTATCAGAAACAGAAAAACAGAAGACAGACACGGAATCGAATGCGTAACAATCTGGGGACTTAACGACGAAGCAACATGGCTCAACAGTCCTTCTCAGAGAGTATGGCTTGGAAACTGCGATCAGTATCCGCTTTTGTTTACGAAAAAAGGAAAATCATATATTCCGAAAAAAGCATTTTATGCTGTAATAGAAGCCGCAGAAGAGTAGTTTCTTATGAAATGTAATTGCGCGGCTGTAGTTTTAAAATTATTTAGAATAATTCAGGCTGGGAAGCCTTGTATTCTTTAAAGATCTTTTTAACTTCACGGATGTATGAAGCTTTTTTGTTTTCTGGAAGGAACGATGCGGTAAAACTGTTGCAGATAAGCTGTTCGATTTCTGAAAGAGTAAAATCAAGCTTGCTGTAAAGGTTCCAGTATTCTTCGTTTACAGTTGTCTTAAAGAAAACAGGATCATCAGAACCGATTGTAACAAGTACGCCTGCATCGAAAAGTTCACGTACAGGATGTTCTTCCATTGTTTTTACGAAATGCTTTGTAAATACATTCGAAGTAGGGCAGATTTCGAGTGGAATTTTATTTTCTTTTACGTATTCAACTAATTCTTTATCCTGAACGGTTGTAATACCGTGACCGATTCTTTCTGAATTTAAAATCTTGATTGCATCCCAGACACTTTCCGAACCTACATCTTCTCCTGCATGTGCTACAGCATGAAAGCCGTCTTTATGTGCCTGAACGAATACCGGTCCAAAGAGATTACATGGGCCTTTGATTTCGTTTCCGCCTAGACCGATGCCGATGATATCAGGTGACGGAACTTCTTTAAACATTTCGTAATTTGCCTGAGCGTTTTCAAGACCAAATGTGCGCGAAACGTCTACGAGAAGTTTAATCGTAATATCTTTTTCTTTTTTGATTTTTTTTATGTTCTTAGAAAAATTTTCTACCATGTCTGCATACTTAAAGCCTTTTTTAACGAACGCACTTGGTGCAAAGAAAGCTTCGCAGTATTTGACATTGTTTTTTTCGAGATATTTTGCAAAGTCATTGTATACTAAATCAAAATCATTTACATCTGTAAACAAATCCTGTACCTTGAGGAACGCAGCAATAAACCCAGACAAATCGTCATAATCAAAAAGAGCCTTTTCTTCTTCCTTTGTCATGGCTTTGCCAAAGCGCTTTTTGTACAGTTTTTTTACAGATGACATAGTAATTACAGCTTCTGTATGAATATGGAGTTCTGCTTTCGGAACAGATTCAAGTAACGAGAAAAATTCTTTTTTGTTCACAGCCAAACTCCTCCTTTATGAAGCTATTACTTTTAAAAATGATTAGTATACTTTTTATATTATCGGAAAAATATTCTATAACTTTAGTCTTTTTTGTACAATTGCGCCTTCTGCTGTTCCAAAAAACGGGCTAAAGGTGTATATTCTATATATCAGGTTAAATTCAGTAAGCTGAATAAAATTCAATCGACTGGAGATTTTATGGCACAGAAAGTAACAATAATCGGAGCAGGAGCAGTAGGTTCTACTATTGCGTATACTTTAACGATACGCGGTCTTGCAACAGAAATCGTAATGATAGACATAAACAACGAAAAAGCTCACGGTGAGGCGCTGGATATTAGACAGGGGCTTCCGTTCTGCCCGGCAGTAAATATATATTCCGGAACTTATACCGATGCAAAGAACTCAGAAATCGTAATCCTTACATCTGGAGTTGCAAGAAAACCAGGTCAGACAAGGCTTGATCTTGCCCAGACAAACGTGGACATTACTAAGACTATAATTCCGCAGATAACAAAATATGCACCGGACGCAAAATACATAATCGTTGCAAATCCGTGCGATATTTTAACATATCAGTTCTATAAAACCTCAGGCTTAAAGCCTAACCAGATTATGGGAACAGGAACCCTGCTCGACTCGGCACGTTTAAGGGCAAGGATTGCTGAATATTATTATCTTACCCAGACGAATGTTCACGGCTATGTATTTGGAGAGCACGGCGATTCTTCTTTTGTTCCGTGGTCACTTGCAAATATCGCGACAATCCCGCTTTTAGAATACGAACCGAGCATCCAGAACAAGGACGACGTTTTTCCGCCGCTTGATTTTGATGATGTCGAAAACTACATCAAAAAATCGGGCAGTAAAATAATTCAGGAAAAGGGAGCAACTTACTATGCGATTGCCGCAACTACATGCCATCTTGTAGACTGCGTGGACAATGTAATGGACTCAACCCTTACGGTTTCGACCCTTCTTAACGGAGAATACGGTATAGATGACGTTGCCCTAAGTATCCTCTGCGTAGTAGGTTCTTCGGGCATAAAATCTCACCTTATAGCCCCTTTAAAAGATGACGAAATTTTGAAACTAAGACACAGTGCCGATTGTTTGAAAGATATAATAAAGCAGCTTAAATTCTAACAGAAGTTACATAAGGAAAAAGTATGAAATATAAGATTGAACATGACTCAATGGGCGAAGTAAAGGTTCCTGAAGACCGATACTGGGGAGCCCAGACACAGCGCAGTCACGAAAACTTCGAAATCGGAGTCGGACTTGAAACGATGCCGCGCGAAATTACGAAGGCTTTCGGTTACTTAAAAAAAGCTGCAGCAATGGCAAACAGCTCTCTTAATCCAAAAAAAATGACTAAAGAAAAACTTAGAGTCATTTCTAAAGCATGCGACGAAGTAATAAGCGGGGCTCTTGATGAGCATTTTCCGCTTGTAGTATGGCAGACAGGAAGCGGAACTCAGAGCAATATGAACGCAAACGAGGTAATCGCAAACCGTGCAAATGAAATTGCAGGAAAAAAACTCTGTCATCCTAATGACGACATCAATATGTCGCAGTCATCAAACGATACTTTTCCTACTGCACTCCACATTTCTGCAGTTTATTCTATAGAAGATAAGTTGTTTCCTGCAATCGATGTTCTTACAGAAACATTTAAAAGACTTGAAAAAGAAAACATGAAGGTCGTAAAATCCGGCCGCACGCATCTGCAGGATGCAGTTCCGATTTCGTTTTCTCAGGAAATATCCGGCTGGCGAACATCACTTGAGCGTGACAGAAAAATGCTCGAAAGTTCATTGCCTTATCTTAAGCAGCTTGCACTTGGTGGGACAGCCGTTGGAACGGGTTTAAACGCACCTAAAGGCTTTGACAAAAAAGTTGCATCCTGCTTATCGCGCCTCACCGGCAAAAAATTCATTACTGCACCAAATAAATTTCATGCGCTTACCAGCAAGGATGAACTTGTTTTTGCACACGGCGCGATTAAGGCGCTTGCAGCGGACATGATGAAAATTGCAAACGATGTAAGATGGCTTGCATCCGGTCCGCGTGACGGCCTTGGAGAAATAAAAATCCCTGCAAACGAACCGGGTTCTTCTATAATGCCTGGAAAAGTAAATCCGACACAGTGTGAGGCCGTCACTATGGTTGCAGTCCAGGTTATGGGAAACGACGCTGCAATCGCCTTTGCTGCGAGCCAGGGCAATTTTGAGCTTAACGTTTTTATGCCGGTAATCGCATACAATTTTATTCAGAGTGCGAGACTACTTGCAGAAGCGATTGTAAGCTTTAATAAAAACTGTGCAGTCGGAATAAAAGCCGATAAAGAAAAAATGCATCACAATCTTTACAACTCGCTTATGCTTGTTACTGCATTAAATCCATATATCGGTTATGAAAATGCTGCAAAGACAGCTCACAAGGCTTTTGAAGAAAATATTTCTTTAAAAGAAGCATGTGTAAGTCTTGGCTTTCTTACTGCAGAAAAATTTGATGAAGTATTTAAACCAGAAAAAATGGCGTTTCCATACGGAAGATAGATTAAGAAAATATTAAAACGTGAGGTATAAGATGAACAGAAAAATCAAGTTGAGTTTTGTTTTGATTTTATTCAGCATGATATTAAGTCTTACAGGCTGTGTATCAAATGAACGTGCAAAAAGGCTTATTGCATCAGGTGATAAAGTAACTGCAATCGAAATCCTTTCAAAAAGAATTTCTTCTAAGCGTGATGACGAAGAAGCAATTGAACTTTTTGTGAGCGTTTATCCTTCTGCAGTTGAAGAGCTTTACACAAAAGAAACTGTAAAGCAGATAAGAAAAGAATTTGCTTCTAAATATTCAGCTTCGGAAACAGAAGCAATCAGAAAATGCCGCAATCAGCTTGCTAATGGAAAAACAATAACAAGTCATCCGGATGTTGCTTCTGCAATCTCACGAAGCTCTAAACTTATTAATAATCTTAGCGGTCTTGTAAGAATTAAAAATGCTGTAAGCGTTCTTCCTGCAAGAATTGGAAATTCAAAAACCGGTGAATATGAAGTAGTAAAGTATACAGAAGATTTTGCTTCGATGTATGCAACTGCAAAATACGAACTTGGAGAATTCTACTACAACCTTGCAGAAGCTTTGTATCCTGGACAGAATGTAGAAGAGCGTGCTTCGATAATCAATCTTTATAAGAATGCAAACTCTTATGCAGGTTCTATCGGAAATTGTGATGAACGCTGTGCAGAACTCTGTTACCTTAACGGTTATGACTATGAAATGCTTAATTCAATACAGGGACATAAAACTGCCATTGAATGGTATAAAAATTCACTTACATGGGTAAATAATTATCGTGATGCTTCAAGAAAAGTTCAGATTTTAAGTTATGAAATTGCAATGGCTTTGCTTGATGGGGCACAGACGAAAGATGATTATAAAGAAATCTTAACTTATCTTGAAAATGCAGGTGATTACAAAGATGCTAAAACTTACATCTTAAAAGTAAAATATTATCTTGCATATCTTTATCTTGATGATCATACTGCAAAATCTTATGAAACTGCAGGAAAACTTTTTGTCGAACTTGGAAATTACAAGAACTCTCCGTATGAAGCATCACTTTATAATTTCTATAAAAAACTTAAATCACTCGGTAAAACTTATTCAGAAAATGGAATAAGTCTTTCAAGCGGAAATTATGTTCCGTTTACGATGTCAAGAAATTTAACACCGGGTGATAACGGTAAGGGTTCTCTTTCTGTTTCTTGCAGGACTTCGAACATTGATGTTTATATTCCTTCGATGGAAAAAACAATTTATCCTGGTTCAATCATAACAGGTGAATCGATTGCAAATCAGAAGTTCAATCAGTTTGCATACGGTACAAGAAATGTGATCAACTATTCTGTAAGCTCTGCAGGAAGAAATCTTGGTGACGGGGTTGTTACATATGCTCATGACGGAGCTTATTCTGTAAACGAAATCAGAAAGCATGCGACAAGATATGGAAGTCAGATGGAAGTTGACTGTACTTATGAGTTCCATACAGTTTACTCTCCGGAAGATCTTGCGCTTACAACAGGAATCGGTGCAGGTCGTGATAAGGTTTCTTATGCAATCGGTTCTTATAACTGGAATCCGGAAAAATCTTATACACTCGTAAAGGTAACTCAGAAATTCTATTCAACTTCGATGTATCCTCCTAAGCTCCCTGTTGATTTCTTTGTTGCAGATAAAAATGTCGTTACAGAAGCTACTTTAAAATCTGTAACTCCTTATTATGTTTCTTCTGTTGACTACGGAAGAAAAGCATATTTTGTAATCTGTTCAGACTTACCGTCAGAAGAAATCATAAGAGACATCACTGCATGTCGTCCTCGTGACAGAAAGAACAGCGGTGCAACAGGAATGCGTGTAAACCCTGAAGTAAGTTACAAGTGGTCTCATAACGGAACAACTGTAAGCGCAATCACGGTTTCTGAAAAGATTTATTCTATCAACGACCTCGACGGAATTTACAACTGGCTTAAAATCGGAACAAGTATGGCTGTAGAAGTAAGCGATATTGTTCCAATCTCATTCTCCCTCAGAAATCTTGCAGATAACTCTTATGCACAGCTTTCTCAATCGCATAAAGTTTCGATAAGACTTCCGACACAGAAAGAAGTAAAAGAAACTCAGGAGACAAAGGTAGAAAACTCTGGTATTGCAAATATTCCGCCTGCAACAGAAAAACCGCACGAAGTACAGCATGAAGAAGTTGCAAAGCCTGTTGATACGGGAAATACACAGAAGCCTTCGGCTACAGAAACAAAGCCGGTAGAGACAAAGCCTGCAGAAACGAAACCCGCTGAAACAAAGCCTGTAGAGACAAAACCTGCAGAGACAAAGCCGAGCTCAGGTTCGGGCGGCAACAAGCCTGCTTCTGCATACGAGACTGCTTCTACGATAAATGGCACAAAAGTTCCTGCAAGCGCATATAACGGAAGTACATCCCTCATTTTCGTAGGCAAAAAAGGCTATTACACATGTTCATCGGTGACTACAGAAAGGGGAAGCGGCGTAAAAACATGGTATTATGACATTCCATCTGACGAAATCGAGGTCTGCGTCGCAAGCTGGAGCGATTCTGAGTACAAAACAGTCCAGGTAAACGGCATAAATATGACCAAAAACAAGACTGTTTACAGCTTCAGGGACGTTCACGGCAATACGATAAGCCTTGATACTGTAGATTCAAACGGAATCAGAGTACATCATCTTCTGGTCGTAAGGAAAAAATAGGGTATTATTCCCTAAATGAGCGAAATACGTTAAAATGAATGCCACTATCGTCGCGTAAAAGCACGGTATGTGGCATTTTTCGTTTGCGGAGACAATTATGACATACGCATATTATCCGGGATGTACTCTTAAAAATAAGGCAGAAGATCTTGATTTTTACGCAAGGGAAAGTGCAGAAATTCTAGGCTTTGAACTTTCAGAAATCTCTGAGTGGCAGTGCTGTGGCGGAACTTATCCGCTTTCTAAACAGGAAGTTGCTCCAAAACTTTCTTCTGTACGTGCACTTGCCTATGCTGAATCACAGAATAAAAAAATCGTTACGTTGTGTTCAGCATGTTATAATGTTTTAAAACAGGTCAATAACGACATTAAAACCGATTCTTCGATAAAAGAAAAAGCCAATAATTATTTAAAAGATGATAACATTTGTTATGAAGGAAATACAGAAGTCCTTCATTATCTTGAAGTGCTTCGAGATGAAATCGGCTGGGAAAAAGTTAAGAGCGCTGTTGCAAAGGCGAACGGCGGCGATATAAAGAATTCTCCTTTTTACAATAAAAAAATCGGCGCGTATTACGGATGCCTTTTACTTCGTCCTTCGAAAGTAATGCAGTTTGATGATCCTGAAAATCCAGAGATTATAGAAGATTTTATAAAAGCAATCGGTGGTGTTCCGGTAATTTATTCTGAACGCAATGAATGCTGCGGTGCTTACACTGTTTTTGAAGATAAAAAAATTTCTGAAGGCCGCGCAGAAAAAATTCTTTGCAATGCAAAAGATTTTGGCGCAGAGATTATGGTAACAAGCTGTCCATTGTGTCTTTACAATCTTGCAAAAAATCGCCGCACTTCATCACCGGATATAGTTTATTTTACCCGTCTGCTTGCACAGGCTCTCGGAATAAGGAGGGCATAGAATGACAGATACAGAAATCGAAAATTTAAAACTTATGATTAAGGATATAAGCGGAACTGACACAAAAAAGTGCATGGTATGCGGTAAATGCAGCGCAAGTTGTCCTGACTACGATAACATGGAATATCATCCGCATCAGTTTGTGCAGATGGTAGAAAACGGCGAAATAGAAAAACTTTTAAAATCAAAATCTGTTTTTTCATGTCTTAGTTGTTTTGCATGTCTTGAAAGATGTCCGCGTCAGGTTGAACCTGCAAAAATAATCGAAGCCGTGCGTCAGCTTGTGATTACTTCAAGAAATCCTGATCATCTTGGCGCAGAAAAAGTTCCGGAGTTTCTGGATGATGATATTCCACAGCAGGCACTTGTTTCTGCTTTCAGAAAATATAAGAGATAATATATGGAAAGAATTGGTGTTTTTGTTTGTCACTGCGGAACTAATATTGCAGGAACAGTTGATGTAGAACGCGTCGCAGAAGAACTTGGTAAAGTTGAAGGCGTAGTTTATTCAACTCATTATACTTATATGTGTTCTTCTCAGGGCCAGCAGATGATAGAAGAACATATCAAAAATGATTCTCTTACCGGTGTAGTTTTGTGTTCATGTTCACCGAGAATGCACGAAAAAACTTTCAGGGCATGTGCAGAGCGCGCTGGTTTAAATGCATATAAAGTAGAAGTTGCAAATATACGCGAACAGGATTCGTGGGTTTTAAAGGATAAGGAAAAGGCGACAGAAAAAGCAATCGCACTCGGTAAAGCTGCAATTGCAAAATCAATTTTAGATACACCACTTACTCCCGGAACAACGCCTGTTACAAAGCGCGCTCTTGTTATCGGAGGCGGCATTGCCGGAATGACTGCAGCTCTTGATATTGCAGATGCAGGCTTCCCTGTTGATATCGTAGAAAAAACAGTTTCCATCGGCGGAAAGATGGCAATGCTTGATAAGACTTTCCCGACTCTCGACTGTGCTTCGTGTATCGTAACACCAAAGATGACAGAAGTAAGTCAGAACCCAAACATAAGAATTTTATCTTACAGTGAAGTCTGCGGTGTAAAAGGTTACATCGGAAACTTTACGATTGATATAAAACGTCATCCACGTTATGTAGATGAAACAAAATGTACAGGCTGTGGAGCTTGTATCGAAAAATGTCCTAACGCAAAAGTTCCGAATGCATTTAACTGTAATTTAAATAACTGCAAGGCGATAAACATTCCGTTTGCGCAGGCAGTTCCAAAACTTGCAGGCATTAACGCAGATTATTGTCTTCATATGAAAGGACTTTCTAACGGTAAGGATAATATCTGCGGAATGTGTGAAAAGGTCTGCGGGGCTGGAGCCATTAACTTTAATCAGAAAGAAGAAATTATTACAGAAAAGTACGGTGCAATAATTGTAGCGACAGGTTATAATCCGATTCCGCTTGATAAGTTTGATGAATATGCATACAACACAAGTCCTGATGTAGTTTCTTCTCTTGAGTTTGAACGTCTGTGCAACGCGTCAGGTCCGACTAACGGGCATCTTTTGCGTCCGTCCGATGGAAAAGAACCTAAGAAAATTGTTTTTGTTCAGTGCGTAGGATCAAGATGTTCTGCTGAATCAACTAAAGGACATGAGTATTGTTCAAAAATCTGCTGTATGTATACTGCAAAACACGCGATGCTCACACGCGATCATTATCCTGATACAGAATGCTACGTATTTTATATCGATGTCAGAACGCCTGGTAAAAACTTTGACGAGTTCTACCGGCGCGCTGTAGAGCAGTATGGAGTTCACTATATAAAAGGTCAGGTCGGCAAAGTAAAACCAATGCCTGACGGAACACTTGAAGTGCAGGGCTCAGATTTAATTTTAAATCGTCAGGTAAAAATTAAAGCCGACATGGTAGTTTTAGCGGCAAGTATCGAAGCCGACAAAACAGCGCGCCCTCTTGCAACGATGCTTACAACTTCGATGGACACAAACGATTTCTTCCTCGAAGCGCATACAAAGCTTCGCCCGGTAGAATCTCCTACAGCAGGAATCTTTCTTGCAGGTTGCTGTCAGGGACCAAAAGATATTCCGGAAACTGTTGCCCAGTCATCGGGCGCTGCTGCAAAAGCAATCTGTCTTCTTGTAAAAGATGAACTTAAAAACAATCCGTGTACGGCAGAGCCTGATGAGATGGCTTGTAACGGCTGCGGTCAGTGTGAAAACGTATGTCCTTACGGAGCAATTTCTTATATCGAAAAAGATTATCGCGGTCCAAACCGCACGACAATTAAACGGCGCATAAGTCAGGTAAACTCTGCAATGTGTCAGGGCTGCGGTGCATGTACTGTTGCCTGCCCGAGCGGTGCAATGGATCTTAAGGGATTTTCAAATAAACAGATTATGGCGGAGGTGGACGCTGTTATGTAAATCCTGCCGGATTTACATAACGTCGAGTTTTCTTCGAAAACTCGCGAAAGGATGATTATGGAAGAGACAAATTATTTTAAGCCAAAAATCGTTGCATTCTGCTGTAACTGGTGTTCATATGCGGGAGCAGATCTTGCCGGCAATAACCGTCTTGAATATCCTGCAAACGTAAAAATTATACGCATCCCGTGTTCGTGCAGATTGAATCCGCTTTTTATTTTAAGAGCTTTTCAGCGTGGAGCAGACGGTGTAATTCTCTGTGGCTGTCATCCGGGTGACTGTCATTATTCAACTGGAAATTATTTTGCACGAAGAAGAATGACTTTACTTTTTTCTATGCTTGATTTTCTCGGAATCGAAAAAAGCCGCACGAGAGTTGAGTGGTGCAGTGCCGCAGAGGGTGTTCGCTTTGCGGGGATCATGAATGATTTTGTTGAAAAGATTACAAAGCTCGGAAAATGTAAAAAACTGGAGGATGTAAGATGCAGCAGATAGAAAAAGAGCTTATCGAAAAAGCAGAAAAACTCCTCGCAGACGGAACAGTAGAAAAAATAATCGGCTGGAAAAAAGGTTTATTTGAAGAAGATATAGCACCTGCAGTTTTTGAAAGTGTAGAAGAATTAAAAAAAGATTTTGTGTATGATGAGCGCTACTGCGGGAACCTCGTAAAATTTTTAATGAGACACAAAACTCATAAAGTCGGAATTTTCTTACGTCCTAAATTTGTTTTGTCATACAATCAGCTTTTAAAAGAACACAGAATTAATGCAGACGAAGTTGTAATAATCGAACTTCCTGAATCAGAAAAAGATAAGGAAGAAAAACAGAAACGCTTTGAAGAAGTTGAAAAACTCGAGAAGATGTCTGCAGACCAAAGATATGAGTTCTGGAAAAAAGAATTCAGCCGCTGTATAAGATGTAATGCATGTCGCGACATTTGTCCTGCATGTACATGCGAAAAATGTGTTTTTGATAACAACAAACTTTATACATCACAGAAAGTTGCGCAGACTTCTTTTGAAGAATCTTTGTATCACATAATAAGAGCATGGCATGTTGCAGGCCGCTGTACTGACTGTGGTGAATGCAGTCGTGTATGCCCTGAACATATTCCGCTTTATCTTCTTAACAGAAAATATATTAAAGATATAAATGAGATTTACGGTGAGTATCAGGCAGGAAGTGATATGGAAACTAAACCGCCTATGCTTACATTTAAAGAAGACGATGCAGAACCTTCGGTTGTTTTTGAAAGAAGCAGTGATGGAGGAGATGAATGATGTATACGGTTTTAAAAGAAAAAATCTATGATTTTTTTGACGCTGTAAGTAAAAATCAAAAGCTCTATCTTCCTTCTGATGTTAAAGAAGACTCTGCTAATTTTGTAAAATATGAAAACGGCGTTAAGTTAAGTTCAGCATTAAAGACAGTGCGTTCTGCAAAAGATTTCTTTTTCCCGAAAACTGAGTGTCTTGTAAAATATGTTAAGGAAGGAAAATCTTTTAAAGTAGAAGATCCGAGAAGCGAAGTAGAAGATTTTGTAATTTTTGGAGTTCGCGCCTGTGACGCTTCTTCTTTTGGTGTAATCGACAACGTTTATTTAAAACAGGAACCGGTTGACTCGTATTACAAAAACCGCCGCGACCATTCTACTGTAATCATACTTGCATGTAATAATCCTGAGAGAACATGCTTTTGCTCTTCGTATAAAATTGACGCGTCTCTTTCTTCTAAGCCGTCTGGAGCTGATATTGCGTGCTGGGAAAGCGGCGGTAAATATTTTTTTGAAGAAGTGACAGAAAAAGGAAAGAAGCTTCTTGAAAGTATTTCTGTTTTCGAAACTTCCGGCGCTGGCGAAAGTACAGACGAAACTTCTGATGAAAAAGAAGTTTCGAAAATCAAAGAAGAGATAAAAGAAAAAATAAATGCACTTCCGTTTGCAAAGCTTGATTTTTCTAAAATAGAAAAGACACCGATGCTTGATTTATTCAACTTAAAAATCTGGGATAAAGTTTCTGAAAGCTGTCTTGGATGCGGAACCTGTACTTATGTTTGTCCTACATGTATGTGCTTTGATGTCCGCGATTTTGATAACGGTAAAAATATTGAGCAGGTAAGATGCTGGGACAGCTGCATGTATTCTGATTTTACTCAGATGGCTGCTGCAAACCCGAGAACTTCGCAGAAAGAAAGAAGCCGTCAGAGATTTATGCACAAGTTAAAATATTATCCGGATGTTTATAACGGAATGTATGCATGTGTTGGATGCGGACGCTGTCTTGAAAGCTGTCCTGTAAACATGAATATCGTAAAGGTTATTAAAATGATTCAGGAAACTGAATGAGGAAAATATGGAAGCAAAAGAATCGTTTATTCCGTATGTCGGTAAAATAATTGATATAAAACAGGAAACTCCGGACGTTAAAACATTCCGCGTTACAGGACTTGATGGAAAAAAATTGTTTGAGCATATTCCCGGTCAGTGTGCGATGCTTATCGTACCGGGCGTTGGTGAATCGATGATTTCGATTACATCGTCTCCGACTCTCGAAGAGTATATGGAGTTTTCTATTAAAAAATGCGGCTGTGTTACTGAGTGGCTTCATAGTGCAGAAGTCGGACAGGAAATCTGCGTGCGCGGACCGATCGGTAACGGTTTTCCTGTTGGTACAAAACTAAAGGGAAAAGATATTCTTGTAATTGCAGGCGGAATCGGTATAGCTCCGGTTCATTCGGTTGTAAATTACATGCTTGATAAAAGAAGTGATTACGGAAAAATCCAGGTTATATACGGCAGCCGTTCTGTGGCAGATTTAGTAAGGCTTGATGAAATGCAGAATGTCTGGATGAAGCAGAGTAACTGTTCGATTGATCTTACGATTGACAGGGAAGAAGAAGGATGGAGCGGTCACATTGGTTTTGTTCCGCCTTATATAACTGAACTTAATCCAGACCCGTCAATGACTGTCATAATGTGCGGGCCTCCGATTTTAATTCATCTTTCACTTGATGCTCTCATTAAACTTGGTTTTAAAAAAGAACAGATTTTTACAACGATGGAAATGAGGATGAAATGCGGAATCGGTAAATGCGGAAGATGCAATATCGGAGATAAGTTCGTATGCAAGGACGGACCGGTGTTCAGCTTTGATCAGCTTGGCGAATTGCCACCGGAGTACTAATTAAAAACAGGAGAAAAAAATGGATAAACAGATGGCTACAATTTATCTTTTTGGAAAAAAATATGAAGTGCCTTCGGAACTTACAATCATGAATGCGATGGAATACGCAGGCTACCAGTTAAAGCGTGGCTGCGGATGCCGTAACGGATTTTGCGGCGCATGTGCAACGATTTACCGCATTCAGGGAAAAAATCAGCTTATGACATGTCTTGCCTGTTCTAAAAAAGTAGAAGACGGAATGTTTATAGCAACGCTTCCGTTTTTTCCTCTTGTAAAACAGATTTATGATTTAGACAAAATAAAACCGGAACAGTCTGTAATGATGCAGCTTTATCCGGAGATTTATTCGTGTATCGGATGCAACGCATGTACAAGAGCGTGCACACAGGATTTAAAAGTAATGCAGTACATTGCATATGCACAGCGCGGTGATTTTGAAAAATGTGCAGAACTTTCTTTTGACTGTGTAATGTGCGGCTGCTGTTCTTCAAGATGCCCTGCAGGAATTTCTCATCCTCAGGTTGCAGAACTTGCACGCCGTCTTAATGGAAAATACATTCAGCCTGTGGCGCAGCATCTTATGGACCGTGTTGCAGAAATAAGCGAAGGAAAATGCGAAGAAGAAATTGCACAGCTTATGAATAAGCCGCTCGATGAAATAAAAAAATTGTACGAAACTCGCCAGATAGAGAAGTAGGAGAAAATATGTACGGAAATTATTTAGACGAAGAAGCAAAGATTGTTGCAGAAAACCGCGAAAAAAATATCAAGTGCGAACCTGCACGTTTGACGGCAGAACAGAAAGATGAACTTCTCTTAAATTTTCACCCGGATAGAATTAAAGAACAGTTTAAAGAAATAAAGATTGGTGCAAATAAAGGACAGAAAGCTCCGATAGAACTTACTGACATGCTCGAGGCAAAATCCAGAATTGATTTTGATAAAATAAATCTTTCAAAAGCAGATTACGAAACTGATGTTCTTATCATCGGTGGTGGTGGAGCAGGGTGCTCTGCTGCAATCGAAGCAAGTAACCGCGGTTCAAAAGTTCTTCTCATTACAAAGCTTCGTGTCGGAGATGCAAACACGATGATGGCAGAAGGCGGAATCCAGGCAGCAGACAAGCCAAATGATTCACCTGCCCAGCATTATCTTGATGCATTCGGTGGCGGACACTTTGACGGTAAACCTGAACTTGTTTATACACTCGTTAACAATGCACCGGATGCAATAAAGTGGCTCAATGAACTTGGAGTTGAATTTGACAAAGAAAAAGACGGAACTATGATTACAACTCACGGCGGTGGAACAAGCAGAAAGCGTATGCATGCCTGTAAAGATTACTCGGGCGCCGAAATCATGAGAACGCTGCGTGATGAGACCTTTAATCGTCCTGATAAAATCAATGTAGTCGATTTTACTGTAGCGATAGAAATAATCAAGAACGAGCAGGGCGACGCGGCCGGCGCCGTTCTTATGAATATCGAAACAGGCGAAATAAGAATTGCAAAGGCAAAAGTAGTAATCATCGCAACAGGCGGCGCCGGCCGTATGCACTATCAGGGATTTCCTACATCAAATCATTACGGCGCAACAGCAGACGGTCTTGTTCTTGCATATCGTGCAGGAGCAAAGCTTATGTATCAGGATTCTCTCCAGTATCATCCTACAGGAGCTGCTTATCCTTCGCAGATTTTGGGAAAGCTCGTTACAGAAAAAGTACGCTCTCTTGGTGCTAAACTTGTAAACGCAAAGGGCGATGTTTATATTCACCCTCTTGAAACACGTGACGTAAACGCTTCTGGAATCATCCGCGAAGTATCAGAAGGACGCGGAATAAAAAACGAAGTACAGGATGCAGTCTGGCTTGATACACCGATGATTGAAAAAATTCACGGAGAAGGAACGATTAAAAAAAGAATCCCTGCGATGTACAACATGTTCATTAAATACGGAATCGACATTACTGTAGATCCGATTCTTGTTTATCCTACACTGCATTATCAGAACGGCGGAATCGAAATCGATAAGAAGTGCCATTCAACTGTAAAAAATCTTTTAGCGGCTGGAGAAGTAACCGGCGGTGTTCACGGAACAAACCGTCTTATGGGAAACTCACTTCTTGATGTTGTTGTATTTGGACGTGTTGCAGGAATCGAAGCTGCAGAGCTTGCATCCAAGACAGAACTTTCTGACAAACTCACACTTGATTTTGTAAAAGAATTTGAAAAGCAGAGAAAAGAAGCAGGAATTAATACTGACGAAGTTTCTCCAAAGATTCTTCCAAAATATACTCACGGAAATCCTGTATTTGAAGAAGTAAAAGGAAAATAATTATGACATCTGTAATAAGTACAATTGCAATCATCGTTGCAATAATCGGTTTGATTTATCTTGCATACTGCGGCGTATCGATTATTTTAGTAGCACCGCTTCTTGCAGTTGTTGCTTCAATCGGCTGCGGTCAGCCTTTAATCGATATACTTGGTAAAGTTTATTTTGTAAAGGCAGCAGAGTATATCGGAAAATTTTTCCCGGTATTTTTATTTGGTGCGGTGTTTGCAAAGTTAATGGAAGAAGGCGGCCTTGCTTCATCAATTGCAAGCAAGATATCAAAAGTGCTCGGAGCAAAAAGGGCGGTTCTTGCAGTAATAATCGGCTGCGGAATTTTAACTTACGGCGGTTTAAGCGTTTTTGTCGTTGCGTTTGTAATGTACCCTTTTGGGGCTGTACTGTTTCGCAAGGCCGGCGCTCCTAAACGCCTTCTGCCTGCAGCACTCTGGGTCGGCATTTTTACCTTTGCAATGGTTGCGCTTCCTGGAACTCCGCAGACACAGAATATTATCCCGACAGAATTCTTCGGAACATCAACCTGGTCTGGAATCGGACTTGGTATTTTTGCTTCTGCATGTTTTATTGCCACAGGACTTTTGTGGATCGGATATAGAATTAAAAAGTTAAATGCTGCAGGCGAAGGCTACGGCGTTCATGCAAATGAAGGTAATCTCGAGCTTGATGAATCTTCGCTTCCAGACTGGCGCATTTCTCTTATTCCGCTTTTAATCGTAATATTCTTTAACATTTTTTTAAGCAATCCGTTTAACTGGAAGTTTGCGAGCAGCTGGCAGATTCCATCATTGTGGGCAGTTTCGATTGCAACAGTTCTTGCATCGATTGCAACTCTCATAATCGGAAGAAAAAATATTTTTGTAAAAAAATCAGAAGGCGAGCGTCCTAAATTTATAAAAATAATAAATGGTTCAGCAGTTTCTTCGGGTACAGCAGTATTTAATGTTGCAAGCGGATTTGCGTTTGGTTGTGTAGTTACAAGCGTTGTAGGTTTTGTCGTAATTCAGGATTTACTGATGAAGCTTTCTTCAAACGGTAACCCGCTGTGGTCTGCAGTTCTTACGACAAACATCACAGGCGGTATTACAGGTTCTGCATCAAGCGGAATTACAATTGCACTTTCAAAGTTCGGTCAGATGTGGAAGGATATGGCAGTTGCACGCGGTATTTCACTTGATGCATTTCACAGAATCATAACTCTTGCCGGTGCCGGAATCGATCCTGCTCCTCAGTGTGGCGCTCTCGTTACGATGTTCGGTATCTGCGGCCTTTCGCACAAAGAAAGTTATTTTGATCTTCTTATGATTATGCTTTTAAAGTTTGCAGTCCCATATTTATGCGTTATTCTTTACCTTGTCACGGGGATTGTTTAGTTTTTTTTACACTGAATAAAATTTAGTGAGGTTTTATTATGAAAAAGTTTTTGATTCTTTTGTCTGTAGTAATGCTTTTTTTCTCCTGCGGAAAAGAAAAAAGTACTTCATATGCAGACAGTGCAAACAATCTTGAAGCAGTTTTTATGGAAGATGATATTTGTATTTATAAAACTGCATCTTTTGAAGAAGAAATTGGAAGAGTTAATAAACAAACGACCGGAACAATTCTTGAAGTAAACGAAAGTTCTCCAGAAGATATTCGTGTAAAAATAAAGACAATAGCTGAGAATGGTAAAAAAATTACCGGCTGGTGCAGTGTAGAAAAAATTAAAATTTCAATTGATGATCTTGAAAAAGTTGCAGGGGCATATATATTGGGCTACGGTTATGCTGCAATCTTTATAAGAAATTGCGGTGAAGGTCCTACAGAGCAGCTTCATAATTTTTTCTGTAATATAATTGAAGAAGGTCATAAAAACGGAATCAAGGAAGATGAAATAGCATATCGTATGGATACGGCCTGTTATTATGTTCTTTCCGGTTATTCTGATGACAGTATGAGAAAAATTAAAAATCCGCTTTTTACTGCTGCAAAATATGATTATAAAGAAGTTTATGAAAAAGTTGAGAGATGGTTTGTAGAAGATAGTGATTCTGTGATTGAACCCTACGGAATGACGATAATTGAGTGTGCTATAAAAAACGGTTCGGCAGATGTGCTTGAATATATATTAAACGGCTCTTATGCAAGTTATGCCAGATCTATTCCGATTGATAAGTGGAAAAAATATCAGAGCCTTGCTTCTGAATCAAAGAATGAAAAAGTTATTAATCTTTTTCGTTTTTCAAATGATATAAGTTTTTATGAAAAGGTTGCAGAAAAACTTCTTGAATCAGATGGAATAAATGTAGACAACTCACCTAAAAAATATGAATGGAGACTTACAAAATATTTTCATGAACATGATATCGAAGATTATAGATTTGAAAACGCGTATATAAAAACGGATGACGGTTCAAAAGTAAATATGAGGACAGAGCCTGATGTAGAATCAGAAAAAGCAGGTTCTGTGTACGACGGTTCTCTTGTTACTGTTCTTGATATGTCAAAAGAAACTGACGTTATAGAAGGAGTTGTTTCAAACTGGCTAAAGATAAAGTCATCAGAAGGGGATGAAGGCTGGGTTTTCGGCGGATTTGTTTATGCAGAATTTGATGAAAATCCAAAGCAGGATGACCGTGTTCTCGAATATGTTGCAAAATTTTTTGAAAACGAAGATTCTTTTGTAATGTGGGAGACAAAGGTTTTTTATGAAGATTTCAGCGAAGAGAAACTAAAGCCTAATACTAGAATTAAAATCCTTAAAGTTTTTCCTTCGGATTCCCCATATGTTTATCGAAAAGAAAATTATATTTTTCCTGTATGTGTTGTAAGAACGCCGAGTGGAAAAGCCGGCGTTATAAATTCCCGTGATATTTCAAACAAAATGGAAAGAGGAAGTGATTTTACTGTTCTGTGTAATGTAGTTACTGAGGATAGATCAGAATTTGGCAGTCAGATAATGTATGAAATTGCATGTGTTTATCCTGACAGACATGTAGAACCGCTTTTTCTTCCTGGAAACAGAACGTATTTCTTTTTAGATGAAATAGAAGTTATTAGTGAATATAATGAAAGAACAAAGAAAAACTTCCCGATAATAGTAATTCATGACAGAACCACACGTGACCGTTACAGCAATGATTATACAGAAAATGTTTATGCTTATACTGTAAAAGAAGGAAGAATGTATAATTATCTTGAGTTTCAGGCATACAGGAGTGAGGAAGGTGATTACGAATACTGGTACGATCTTTCTTTCGGATATCTTTTACATCGTGCAGTTCACAATCGTAATGGTAAAACAGAGCATGAACGCTGGGTGGTAAGTGAAGTCTGGAGTTATGGGCCACTTGATGAGGATCCTCAGATTTATGTTCTTAAATCGCACGAAGACTGGGTTTTGCCTGAGTGGTAATTCTGTGGTATAATTGGTTATACGCGACCGCTAACGCGGAGTTTTTATAGGAGATAATTAATATGAAAGTTTTAGTAATTGGTGGAGCAGGATATATCGGAAGCCATGTTGTTAAAGAACTTATGGCAAAAGGACACAGTGTTACTGTTTTTGACAATCTTTCAAGCGGATTAAAACAAAACCTTTTTAAAGAAAACGGATTTATCAAAGGTGATATCCTTAATAAAAAAGACCTTGATAAAGCGTTCTCAAAAAACTTTGACGCGTTCGTTCATCTTGCAGCATTTAAAGCAGCAGGTGAATCAATGATAAAACCAGAAAAATATTCAGTAAATAATATTACCGGTACATTAAATATTTTAAACTCTGCTGTTGAACACGACTGTAAGTACATGGTTTTCTCTTCAAGCGCTGCAGTTTTCGGCGAACCGGAATATTTACCTATCGATGAAAATCATCCTAAAAAACCAGAAAACTATTACGGTTTTACAAAATTAAAAATCGAAGAGTTCATGGCATGGTATGATAAACTTAAAGGACTCAAATTTGCAGCACTAAGATATTTTAACGCAGCAGGTTATGATCCCGAAGGAGTTCTTTACGGACTTGAACAGAACCCTGCAAATCTTCTTCCTATCATCATGGAAGTTGCATGCGGAATGCGCGAAAAAATGAAAATCTTCGGAAACGATTATGATACACGCGACGGAACATGTATCAGAGATTATGTTCATGTTACAGACCTTGCAAGCGCACACGTTAAGGCACTCGAATACATTACTTCTAAAAATGAAAGCCTTACAGTTAACCTTGGAAGTGAAACAGGAACTTCTGTAACAGAAATGGTTGATGCTGCAAGAAAAATCACAGGACATGCAATTCCTGCAGATTATGTTGAGCGTCGTCCTGGAGACCCTGCAACACTCGTTGCATCGGCAAAACTTGCAGAAGAAAAATTAAACTGGAAGGCTCAGTATTCAGACATCAACACTTTGATTGATTCAACTTATAAAGCTTATAAAAAATTTTTGAAGAAATAATTTTTTAAGCTGAATAAAACAAAGCCCCGCTAGGAAGAACATATGGCAGACATTTTCTCTATAAAAGATTTTATAAAAAATAATCGTGCTGAATATATAAAGCTTGAAAGTCTTTTGACTTCGAATAAAGCACTCGCTCCGGAAAACGGCGGCGACGGTGAACTTAAAAAGTGCGAAGCCCTCGAGACTTTCTTAAAAGAGCACGGTATTACAAAACTCGAACGCTTTGACGCGGCCGACAGCCGTGCCGCAGGCGGAATAAGACCAAATCTCGTTGCAACAATTGACGGCGAAAACGATGATTACTCAATCTGGATTATTGCTCACTTAGATGTTGTACCTGCAGGAGATTTGTCTTTATGGGAAACAGATCCATGGACTGTTGTCGAAAAAGACGGCAGGCTGTTCGGCCGCGGGGTAGAAGATGACCAGCAGGGACTTACAAGTGCCTTTGCTGCTGCGTGGGCCTATGTTTCGCTTGGTGCAAAACCAAAGCACACTGTAAAGCTCTTGTTTGCAGCCGACGAAGAAGTTGGAAGTAAATACGGAATCATCTGGCTTTTAAAGAATACTGATATTTTTAAAAAAGAAGATCTTATCATAATCCCTGATGGTGGTGATCCGAAAGGTGAAACAATCGAAGTTGCAGAAAAAAATATTCTGTGGCTTAAGTTTACTACTTCTGGAAAACAGAGTCACGGCTCACGCCCTGACGAAGGAAATAACGCATGTCTTGCAGGCTCTCATCTTGCCTTAAAACTTCACGAGCAGCTTAAAAAGAAATTTAAAAAGTGCGATAAAATGTTTTCTCCTTCATATTCAACTTTTGAACCTACAATGAGAAAAGCAAACGTTGACGGCGTTAATATAATTCCTGGAAGTGACGTATTCTGCATGGACTGCAGGATTTTGCCGTGCTATTCATGTGAAGAAGTTCTTCGCGAAACAGATAAAATCTGTGCAGAAATCGAAAAAGAATATGGAGTAAAAATAACTTATGAAATTCTTCAGAAAGCGCAGTCTTTGCCTACGCCATCTGATGCGCGTGTTGTAAAGCTTCTTTCTGAGAGCTTAAAAGAAACACACGGAATTGACTCAAAGATAATCGGGATTGGTGGCGGAACAGTCGGCGCAGAACTTCGAAACCTTGGCTACGACTGTGTTGTCTGGGGCACCCTCGACGAAAGATGCCACATGCCTAACGAGTATTGTATAATCGATAATCTTATAAAAGATGCGCTTACTCTTGCGGTTTTGATTGGGAAATAAATTATTTATTCTCTAAACCCACATCCGAGACTTTCGTTCATTACATCAAAAAAATGCGGGAATGAAACATTGCAGCATTCTGCGTCTTTAATTACAATCGCATTTTCTTCTGTAAAGTAAAGTCCCATGCATGCAAGACTCATTGCAACGCGGTGATCAAGATATGAATCTACGTTTCCGCCGTGGAGAGCGAAAACTTCGTTTTTGCTTCTGTCTTTCTGGACAGGCGAGTGTCCGTTTATAACGAGTGTGTCACCGTTATCTTTTATATCTGCTCCGAGAAAAGATAAAAGCTCTGTCATTACTTTGATTCTGTCTGTTTCTTTTTTGCGGCAGATGTCTATATCTGTAAATACTGTCTTACCTTCTGCAAAGCATGCGATTACACAGAGTGCACATATTGCATCAGGATATTCTGCCATGCTTATTTTTTTTGTTCCGTCTGGAGCAGAAAGAAAACTGTTTTTGTTTACTGTAATTGTCTTTTCTTTTTTATTCCATTCGATGTCAGCACCATAATCTTTTAAAAGGTCAACAATTTTTTCATCGCCCTGAGTACCTGAGTCATCAATGTCTGTAATTACAATCTGTTCATTTGCAATTAAGGCTGCAATCAAAGGAAACGCAACTGCTTCCCAGTCAGACGGAATCGTTACATCTTCTGCCTTTAACTCGACAGGTCCTGCAACGCATATTGATTTATAATCATCAGAAATTGAACTTTGAACACCGTATTTATCAAGCCAGTATTTTGTCATCGACAGATATGGTGTTTCCTGCGGGTTGGTAAGTTGAATTTGTGTAAGTCCCGTCATTCTTGTAGCGGCCATCATAAAACCAGAAATATATTGAGAAAGTTTTCCTTCTGTAAATAAAATATTTTCGTTTGAAATCGGTCCTGTAAACTCATATGGAGGTGTTACAGAATTTTCTTTTTTACAGAAAGCATCTGCACCAAGCTGATTTAATGCATCGATAAGATGATCTACCGGACGTTTTTGTATTGATTCATCTCCTGTAACTTCGCATCTTCCTTTTAAAGTTGCAAGAACTGGTGTTAAAAAATACATCAGTGAACCAGAATTTCCTACATCGATTTCTGTATCAGGAAGATGAAGGTTTTTACCTGCTCCCCTTACGATCCATACGTTCTGTTCATCATTAAATGTAACTTCGGCTCCGATTTTTTTTATTGCAGCTGCTGTAGAAAGAGCGTCTGCACTTTTTAACGGATTAAAAATTTTTGTAGTTCCTTCGCTCATTGCGGCAAGAATGAGTGCTCGTATCGTATGACTTTTAGAGCCGGGAACTCTTATCGATTTTCCTTTTCCGAAGTTCTGCGATTTAAATGCTTTTATATTCATACAGAGTTTCCTTATTTAGTAAATTCCGCATAAAAAAAATTATGCAAAATTAAATGGAGTTTCCTGGTATACGTAATAGTTGAGCCAGTTTGAGTAGAAAAGGTGAGCAGTACTTCTCCATGTTGAGTATGGTTCTTTTGAAGGGTCGTCAGAAGGAAAATAATTCTGCGGAATTTCAATCTTAAGACCCTTTTTAACGTCACGCACATACTCTGTCTTGAGTGTTTCTGTATCGTATTCAAGGTGGCCTGTCATAAAAATTGCACGGTTATCGTTTGTCTTGATTATAGAAACTCCGATATCTTTACTTTCTGCAAGAATCTTTAAATCCTTGTGCTTGATGATGTCTTCTTTCTTTATCGTCGTATGGCGCGACTGCGGAATAGGAAACTGGTCATCAAAACCGCGAAGAAGAGGATCTGATCCTGCAGATCTTGTATTCTTGAAAATCCCGAACATTTTCTGGTCGAGGCTGTATTTTGGAATTCCGTAATGGTGGTAAAGTCCTGCCTGCGCACCCCAGCAGATGTATAAAGTCGAGAAAACATTTGTCTTTGCATAATCCATTATACGGCAAAGGTCATTCCAATAGTCGACCTGCTCAAATTCCATCTGCTCAACAGGAGCGCCTGTGATAATCATACCATCGTATTTATGCTTGAACACTTCTTCTGAGCTGATATAAAATTTTTCAAGGTGGTCAGAGCCTACGTGCTTTGAAACATGGTTTTCCATGCGCACGAGAGAAACTTCTATCTGGAGCGGAGTGTTTCCGAGAAGGCGCAGAAGCTGAGTCTCCGTGGTCTCCTTTGTAGGCATGAGGTTAATTATCGCAATTTTAAGCGGACGTATGTCCTGTGTAACGGCCCTTTTGTCGGTCATTACGAAGATATTTTCGCTTTCTAGTATTTTTACTGCCGGTAATCCGGATTTTATTTTAATTGGCATATGCAAAATATAGCACAAAAAGGCAATTTAATGCTATACTTTGTATACTATGAACAGTTCACAGGACAGAAAAGCAGCCATAAAAAAATTAAAGACCCTTGTCTATTCTACAAGGCAGGATCTTGATGTTTTTAGAAAGAATATAGAAAAGACTTTTTATTCACCGATTTTACCTAATCATGTTGAATTTTCTGAGCATACATATTCACAGGTAAACTGCGATATCCTCATGCCTGAGATTTATTCTACCGGTAAAATCATGCTTTATATCCACGGCGGCTCTTTTGTAGGCGGTTCAAAAAAAGCATACAGATCTTTCTGTGCTTCTCTTGCAAGTGCAACTTCATGCAGGGTAGTAGTTCCTGATTATTCTCTTGCTCCTGCAAATACTTTTCCTAAAGGAATCGAAGATTTACAGCTTGTGTTCCGTTCTGTTTTTACCGAGGAACAGATTGCAAAATCACTCGATTCTGCAAATCCTGGAAAAGCAGAAAATCCAGAAATAATAATTGCAGCAGATGGCTCGGGTGCGTCAATTGCACTCGCACTCCTTTTAAATCTTCGTGAACGTTATCGTGAATGTATAAGCCGTGTAATTTTATTTTCTCCATGGCTTAACTTGACTTCTGATTCACCTTTAATAAAAGAAAAGAAAGTTCATGACGAGGTTATGAGCGGCGACTGTTTAAGACGAAGTGCAGATATCTATACTTACGAAACAAATCTTTCTAATCCGCTTGTTTCTCCGATTCTTGCATCAAAGGAACAGCTTCTGGGATTTCCGCCGGTTTATATCCAGATTGGAGAAAAAGAAATTCTTCTTGATGATGCAAAACAGTTCCAGAGAAACCTTCATAACGCAGGATGTGGGTGTGAACTTGATATATGGCCTGACATGATGTTTATGTTCCAGCTTGCAGATGAATATTTAGAAGAGTCTCATCTTGCAATAGAAAAAATCGGAAGGCTTATTACATATCAGGAAGAAAAAACTGATGAACTTACTTTAACGCGCGCACCTGTTCTCGAAAGCAGTCTTGATTCAGAAGCATAAGAGGCATAATGATGGAACTTTTATCACCTGCCGGTAATGTCGAAAAATTATATTATGCATATGCGTACGGAGCAGATGCAGCCTACATAGGACTTAAAAGATTTTCTCTTCGCGTAAAGGCAGATAATTTTTACGAAGATGAATATAAAAAAGTAATTGAATTAAAAAATAAATTTCCGGGAAGAAAACTTCACTGCGCACTTAACATTGCATTTCATAATAACGATATAGATAATTTTATCCGCGACATCGATTATTTTAAACAGTATCCGATTGATGCGTTTATCGTGCAGGACCTTGGTATTGTTCCGCTTATACAAAAAGAATTTCCTGATGCAGATCTGCATTTAAGTACACAGGCAAGCTGTATAAACCGCGAAGCAGTTAAAATGTATAAGTCTCTTGGATTTAAACGCGTTGTTCTCGGAAGGGAAGCCAGTTTAAAAGAAATCCGCGAAATAAAAGATGCAGTTCCTGATATTGAGCTTGAAGCATTCGTGCACGGAGCAATGTGTATTGCATACAGTGGTCGCTGTCTTATGAGCGCGCTTTTAACTGGACGAAGTGCACAGAGCGGATTTTGTTCTCATACATGCCGCTGGGAATTTGATTTAAAGTCTGCAAAAAAAATTGCAGAAAGCGGAGAACTTGTTTTAGAAGAACGTTCACGACGCGGTGAATATTTTCCTGTTTACGAAGGCGATGATTTTACAGAGATTCTTTCGAGCAAAGATATCCGCATGATAGAACATCTTAAAGACATGAAGGATGCAGGTCTTGATTCTTTAAAGATTGAAGGCCGGATGAAAAGTACTTATTATGTAGCCCTCGTTACGCGCGCTTACAGAAAAGCACTTGATGCGCTTGAAGGAAAAATAAAACAGGAAGAAGCAGCTCCTTTTATTGCAGAGCTTGAAAACGTAAGTCACAGAGAATCAACTACAGGCTTTTATTATTCGAGAGCCGATGCAGATAAAACAACTCAGGGTGCTTCTGACAGCGCTTATGATCTTGCGGCCACAATCGGAACTAAATTAACCGATGATGAGCAGCGCGCGGTTTTAAATCGTGCTTCTCTAACTCAAAAGGCAATCGATGATGAACTTAATGCAATGCATCCAAAGGCACGCGAAGCACGCGAACGCGATTTAGAAAAAAATCCTGACCGGCGCATAGTTACGGTAAAAGAAAACAATGGCTGGCGCATGTATAAATACGAGCCTCTCAATATGGTAGACTATGACAGTGAGCTTGAGTTTATCTCACCTGATGTTGTTTCTGTAAAAGCAGAGAAGGGTAAATGGCTTTTAGTAGATCCTGAAAACGGAACCGTTCGTAACTGGGTCTGCAACGGACATCCATGTGTGCTTTATACTCAATATGAGCTTCAGAATGGAACGCTTTTAAGAACTAAAGATAACGGCTATATTGCAGGAAAAGTACGCGATACAGGACGATAAATTTTTACATCATCACAGGGGTATTTTATGTTTTCAATCCTTACAAAAATTTTTATAAAAGACCGTGACAATGTTTCGGATCCTAAAGTGCGGGAAGCATATGGAACACTTTCTGGTGCATACGGAATATTTTTAAATGTCGTTTTATTCATTATAAAACTTATTGCAGGACTTATTTCTAAATCACTTGCTATTACTGCAGATGCAATGAACAACCTTTCTGATGCAGGTGCTTCGATTGTCACTGTTCTTGGATTTAAGCTTGCAGGGAAAAAGCCAGACCGTGATCATCCGTTTGGACATGGCCGCTTTGAATACATTGCAGGACTTTTTGTATCGTTCTTAATTCTCATGATGGGTTTTGAACTTTTAAAATCTTCTGTTCTTTCGATTATTCATCCAGAAAAAGTTACAGGCTCGCTTATATCAATAATCATTCTGGTTGTTTCGATTCTTGTTAAAGCCTACATGTATTTTTTTAATCACAATGTTTCAAAAAAAATAAATTCTCCTTCAATGGAAGCTACAGCAAAAGACAGTCTTTCTGATACGATTTCTACTTTTGTAGTTCTTGTTTCTACGATAATCTACATGCTTGATGTAACGACGCTTCCTGTAGATGGAATTGCAGGACTTTTAGTTTCGGCTTTTATTCTTAAAAACGGAATTGAATCAATTCAGGATACGATAAATCCTTTGCTCGGACAGCCTCCAGAAAAAGAACTGGTTGATGAAATCGAAAAAACCGTAATGGCTCACGAAATCGCAGAAGGAATCCATGACCTTATCGTGCATGATTACGGTCCTGGAAGAAGAATGATAACTCTTCATATCGAAGTAAACGGTGAAAAAAATATTTTTGACATTCACGATGAAATTGATGTAATCGAAGTTGAAATCGGACAGAAGTTTAACTGTACGGCAACGATTCATATGGATCCAATAGAAGTTGATTCGCCGGAAATAAAAGAAATAAGTGAACTTATAAGATCAATTGCAAAAGATATTTATTCTGACCTTACGATTCACGACTTAAGAATTGTTCCGGGTGTAACTCATACAAATGTAGTTTTTGATCTTGTTAAACCGCATGAGTGTAAGATCAGTGACAATGAACTTTCGAAAATTATTTTTGATAAAGTTCTTGCTGCAAAGAAAAATTATTATTGCGTAATAAAAGTAGAGCCGCCCTTTGTCTAGGCGGCTCACAGAATGCATAAGTTTATTTTATGCCTCAACTGCTACTAAGTGTCCTACACCGACTGTGGATTTTTCTGCGTAAACGCTTCTTGCAGTCTTGTACGGATTCTTAAGTGTTGCAATCTGCTGTCTTATCTGTACGATATGAGTTTTTAAAAGCTCACGGTTTTTCTGATTCTGGATAAGTACTTTATGCTGAAGATCTTCGAGATCTTTCTGAATCGTGTTTACAGATTCTTCTTCGAGGTGTACTCCGCGTTCTTTGTATAATTCTGACATTGGAACGATTACTTTCTGAAGACTCATGATATTTGCAACAACCTGCTGTTCAAGTTCTGTATGAGCAAGAAGTGTTTCTGGATTTTCTGTTGTAATAGAAGTTTCCTGCTTTTCGAGAACAGAAAGATATTCGCGGAATTTTGCGCGCTGTTTTTCAAGAAGCTCGCGGAATTTTTTTAAGAGTGCAATTCTCTGTTCAAGTTCTTCCTTTGTAATCTGTTCCATATTGTTTTACCCCTCAATATTCAATGTCTGCTGAACAGGTGCAGCCGGTGCGTTTGCGCTTGAAGCTGCTGCCTGTGTCCATGATTCACAAAGGTCTTTCATCATTTTAAGAATCGAATCAAGAACATCTTTGTCTTTCTTTATGTTTGCTTCTGTAAGCTGCTTATTAAAGAAAATGTAAAGTGCCATGAGATTTGATGCAATCTCACCACCTTTTTCCATATCAAGCGAAACCTGAAGCTCTGTAATTATTTCCTGCGCTTTTAGTATAGCGTTTCCAAATTTCTCTATATTTTTGACTGGTAGTTTTTTATCTGCATCATACATAGACGAAGCAGAACTAAGCTGGCGCACAGCCTCTTCGTATAAAAGAACTACTAAGCGGCCCTGGCTTGCTGTCTTAACATTTGTGGTTTTATATGCATTGTACGCCTGGTTATAAGCCATATTTCCCCCTAAAAAATTCAAGGTATATCGCTTTAAATGTCGGTATTTAAAATTATAACTTTAGGAGAATATTTATGCTGTTTTTTATGTTTTTTAATGACTATTTTCAATTATTTTCGTATACTTATTAATAGAAAAAAACGACATTTTAGTTAATTCAATTTAAATTGAATCCCAGGAAACACCATGAGCGAAAACAACAAAAACGAAGATGACAAAAAAAAGAAAGAAAATGATCCGTATGATTTTTTCATACTGAATACAGATAAAGACGGCAAGGAAAATGACAATAAGAAAGGGCCGCGCTTTCCTTTATGGAGCATGATTTTTGCAACGATGCTCATTTTAGGCATTTTTCATGTTATGTCGTCTCAAAAATCAAATTCAGAAATTCAATTCAGCGAGTTCAGGCAGAAAGTTGAGTCTGGTGAAATAAAAGAAGTTGAAATCACAGAAACTCATGTCATTGGTTATGATTCAGTTCAGCAGAAAAATACAGGTGTATCTTCATGGACTTTTAATTTAGATCCTAAAAATATAAGAAAAGAATATAAATCTGCATCATTCCCAGAGACTTTAAAAGATTTTGTAAAACTTCTCGATGAAAAAAATATTCCTTATAAATATGTAAGAGCTCAGAATAATTATCTGATTGCATTTTTGTTTCAGTTTGGAATGCCGATTTTAATAATTTTCTTCCTGATTTATTTTTTCAGGAAAATGGGAAACGGTATCGGCGGCGGAATGGGAAGCATTTTTGGTGCAGGCCAGTCGCGTGCAAAAGCAGTTGAAGAAGGAAAAGTTAAGACACGCTTTTCTGATGTTGCGGGAGTTGACGAAGCAAAAGAAGAACTTGTCGAAGTCGTAGACTTTTTAAAGTCTCCGAAAAAATATACAGACATCGGTGGAAAAATTCCTAAAGGTGTTCTTCTTGTCGGACCTCCGGGAACAGGTAAAACTCTGCTTGCACGTGCAGTTGCAGGAGAAGCAGGAGTTCCGTTCTTTAGCATTTCTGGTTCTGACTTTGTAGAAATGTTTGTCGGTGTAGGTGCAAGCCGCGTCCGTGATCTTTTTAAGCAGGCTCGCGAAAAGGCACCATGTATCGTATTTATCGATGAAATTGATGCTCTCGGAAAAAGCCGCGTAAATGGATTTGGCGGCGGTAACGATGAGCGTGAACAGACTTTAAACCAGCTGCTTGTTGAGATGGACGGTTTTGAAAACGAAAAAGGTCTTATCATTCTTGCAGCAACAAACCGAGCAGATATTCTTGACCCGGCACTTCTTCGTCCCGGAAGATTTGACAGACAGGTTCCGGTTGAACGCCCTGATGTTAAGGGACGCGAAGAAATTTTACGCATTCACTCTAAGAATGTAAAGCTTGCAGAAGATGTAGACTTTGAATCAATCGCGCACGGAACTGTAGGCTTTGCAGGCGCCGATCTTGCTAACGTAGTAAACGAAGCTGCGCTGCTTGCCGTACGAAACGGAAGAAAAAAAGTAACGATGGAAGATTTTAACGAAGCCATCGATAAAGTAAGCATCGGTCTTAAAAAGAAATCCCGCAAGGATAATAAAAAAGAAATGCGCCTTGTATCTGTTCACGAAACAGGACATGCCCTTGTCGCAGCGCTTACTCCGGATCATGAACCTGTAAATAAAATTACAGTCGTTCCGCGCAGCCATGGAATCGGCGGCTTTACACAGTATCGCGAAGAAGAAGAAAAGAATTTCCTCACGAGAAAAGACATGATAAACGAAATCGATTCTATGCTCGGCGGAAGAGCAGCAGAAGAAATCATTCTCGGTGATATTTCTACAGGAGCTTCAAACGACATCGCGCGTGCGACAGATCTTGTAAAGAACATGATTGTAAATTACGGAATGAGTGACCGCTTTAAGAACATGACTTTGGGCCGTGGCGTTCTTGGCCGTATGGGCGGCGAACCGGCTTTAGTGCGCGAGTTTAGTGAAGAAACACAGAAATATGTTGACGAAGAAATCGCACGCGTCCTCGAAGAGCGTTATGAATATGTATTAAAACTCCTTAGAAAGCACAAAAGCCTTCTTGAAACGGTTGCAAAACGCCTGCTCGAAGTTGAAACCCTCGAAGGCAAGGAATTCTATGCTCTTCTTGAGGCAGAAAAAACCGTTGCCTCCGTCGCAAAAAAGCCTTCCAAAGCACCTAAGGCTAAAAAGAGCGTGGAGAAATAGCTTTGATGGCGGCTTTAACCTGCTTTTCGTAGTTGACTAGCCGCATTTTCTTCAATAAAATGTACTTTATGAAGTTATTTAAATTGAATTGTACTATGAAAAAGCATTTTTTTGCGGCAGTTATGGCTGCTTTCTGCGGTTTTGCAGGTTTTTCTCAGGGAATTACGACTGCAAACGAGTTTTTCAAAGAAGTTTCTGACAAATATGCCTCATTCAAGGATTATTCTGCAACTGTAGATATTACGGTTGATAAAAAAGACATGTCTGCAACGGTGCTTTATCTTGCTCCGGATAAAATGAGAATGGATTTTTCTGAACCAGCTTCTCAGACAATCGTATATGATGGCAAAAAATTAATCTGCTATCTTCCGGAAAATACTTCTGTTCTCACACAGGAATCTGCAAATACAAATCCTGCAACTGCAGAAGGTCTTTCTCTTTTAAGACGTTATTATTCTGTATCATACGAAGAAAGTCAGGCTGTTGTTCCGCTCGAAGATGGTTCTGATGAAAAAGTTGTTAAACTTATTTTCTGGCGAAGAACAGCATCAGAAAGCTTCCGTTATTTAAAGATCAGTGTTGATCCTAACACAAAATTAATCAGAAGAATTGTTGCTGTTACTCCTGGCGGAACTACATATCAGTTTGATTTTAAAAATTACGAAATCAATCAGGGAATTACAGAAAAAAGATTCCAATATGATATTCCGTCTGGTGCAAACTCTATAGATAATTTTTTGTACTCTGACTAGTATTTAAGGACTTTAAAACTATGGAAAGTTACGGTGCACTTCTTAGAAATGCGCGTGAAGCAAAAAGATTAACTCTCGAAGCTGTTGAACGCGAGACTTCGATAAGCAAAGATTTTCTCGAAGGACTCGAAAACGAAAATACAGAAGTTTTTCATGGCGAAGCGTATTTAGTAGGATTCTTGAGAAATTATGCAGAATATCTTGAACTTGACTCAAAGAAACTTATAAGCCTGTATCGTAACATGATGATTCAGGAATCACCGGTTCCTGAAGGATTAATCGAAAAACCAAAACCTACATATTTAGTTCCTGCGATTGTTGCAGGATGTATAACTGTTGTCCTTGCAACTGTGCTTATAATTTATTTTGCAGTTTACAGAAGGCAGCAGATTGCAAAACAAAACTCGTATGCAATTTCAGAAAAAGTTCAGCAGAAAACATATGAACTTTCTGACAAGCCTATTAATGCAAGAGTTTATATCGGAGACCAGATTGTTGTTCCGTCTAAAAATGGAAATGTAATCTTAACTGTTACTTCTGATACAGATTCAAAACTTGGTTTAAATACTCCGGTTGGAACTCAGTACTTTGAACTTTCAGAAACCCGTGAACTTGATATTGATGGTGATGCTGCAATAGATTTTGTACTTGACGTCTGGGAAATTTCTTCTAACAATCAGTCGCGTGGTGCAGAAGTTTACATTGTAAGAAAAGATGAAAGTGCAGCTCTGGAAGTTGCTGACAGTACAATCATTCCGATGCAGCAGAAAGAAAATGTAAATCAGACAATGATTTTCGAAGACAACAGAACATATCCGTTTACACTTAATGCTTCGTTCAGAAAGCCGTGTGTATTCCGTTATGAAGTTGACAGAAAGAATTCTGTAGAAAACTATTATACAAACGGTGATGTTGTTACGATGACTGCAAATAACAAAGTTCGTGTCTGGGTTTCAAACGGAAACACAGTTAAGTTCCAGGTTATTGCTGCAAGCCAGACTTATGAACTCGAAATCGGTAAAGCCGGTGAGTGTATGGTAGAAGACATCAAGTGGATTCGTCTTGATGATGGTCGCTGCAGACTGGTGGTTGAACCGATTGAATAAATTTTATATAGATCAGCACGGCTGTGCAAAAAATCAGGTTGATGCAGAAATAATCGCTTCTAAATTAATCGACGATGGTTTTGAAATGGCAGACAGTTATGACGCAGCCGATTTTATTATAGTCAATTCATGCGGCTTTATCGAAAGCGCAAAAAAAGAATCCCTCGAAGCTGTTTACTCAATACGAAAAGCATATCCAAAAAAGAAAATAATTCTTACAGGTTGTCTTGCTGAACGCTATGCAGAAACTTTAAAAGAAAATCTTCCCGAAGCAGATGGAATTTTTGGAAACGGCGATCTTCTTTTAATTTCGCAGTTTTTAAATTCTGTAAAAAAGAAAAAGCATCAGGTTTTAAAATCAGAGCAGAAAGGTGTATGCTGCTATAAGAGAAATTATTTTGCGACGTTCAAAAACTCTGCATATGTAAAAATAACAGAAGGATGTTCAAATCACTGTTCATTCTGTGCAATTCCTGTTATACGCGGCGAGCTTCGAAGTCGTCCTGTAAAAGAAGTGATTGCAGAAATCAAGTCTCTTTTAAAGCAGGGCTTTTTTGAGATAAATCTTATCGGTCAGGACCTTGCAGCTTACGGAACAGGAAAAGAAGATAAAAGTATTTTTAAGCATTCAGACAAATCGTATCTTTCGCTCCTTCTTGATGAAATTTCAAAGATAAAAGGCAATTTCTGGCTTCGTCTTTTGTATATTCACCCGGATCACTTTTCTTCTGATATAGTTGAATCAATCAAAAAAGATAAACGAATTCTTTCTTATTTTGACATTCCTTTCCAAAGCGGTGATACTGATATAATCCATCTTATGAACAGAACCGGTTCCAGAAAAAAATATGAAGCTCTTGTAAAGAATATAAGAAAAGAGCTTGGTGACTGCGTAATAAGAACTACTTTTATGACAGGTTTCCCGGGCGAAACTGACGAGGCTTTTGAAAATACTCTTTCATTTATGAAAGCAATAAAGCCTGACTGGTCCGGATGTTTTACATACAGTGCAGAAGATGATACTCCTGCAAAGGGCTTTAAAAATAAAGTCCCAAAAGGGATTGCAAAAAAAAGAACTTCGATTCTTGAAAGCACTCAGGAAGAAATAACACAGAAAAAACTTGCTTCGAGAATCGGTAAAGAATACGATGTGCTTATCGAAGAAGTTATAGACGGCGAAGACGATAACGGTTATGCAATTGCAAGGGCATGGTTTCAGGCGCCGGATGTTGACGGTGCTTTTGTCGTTCGTTATGACAAAGATGATAAAAAAGCAGTTAAGGCTGTATGTCCAGGAAATATCGTTAAGGTTAAAGCAGTTCGCGTAAGCGGAATCGATATAGACAGCGTACTTGTTTAAGTGCTGTTAAGGGAGGTTTTTATGAGTGATGATTTTGCACTTGATTTTATTCATAATCTCAATCAGAAAAAATCAAAGCCCTTTGAACCTTCTGAACCATCTTTAGAATTAAAACGATATCTTGAACTTTTAAATCCCGAACAGAAAAAAGCAGTAGAACACTGCGGTTCTCCTCTTTTAATTTTAGCAGGAGCAGGAAGTGGTAAAACACGTGTAATTACTACAAAGATTGCATATCTTATAAATCAGAAAGGTTACGAGCCTTATCAGATCCTTGCAGTTACGTTTACAAAAAAAGCAGCAAAGGAAATGCAGGACAGAGCCGTTTCGATGGAAGAGCGTGCAAAAGATTCTATGATAAGAACTTTTCACTCGTTCGGTTCATGGTTTTTAAGAAAGTATTATGAAGAAGCAGGAGTCGATAAAAACTTTACGGTTTATGACGACGATGATATGACAACTCTTGTTTCAAAAGCAAATCCTTCTTTAACAAAACAACAGGCACAGTCAGTTGCACATAAAATATCACTTGCAAAAGATTATTGTTATACTCCCGACAGCATTGAACTTGATAAAATTTCAAGCCGTCAGGAATTTCGCGATGCATACAGAAACTATCAGACAAGACTTCGCAAGACAGGAAATGTAGACTTCGGCGATTTAATTATGCTTCCCGTAATGGTTTTAGAAAAATTCGAAGCAGTGCGCCGCCAGATGCATTACAGATTTAAAGTAATTATGGTAGATGAATACCAGGACTCAAACGTAGCGCAGTTTAAATTATTAAAAGCGCTTTCTTCTCCTGACACTTATGTATGCGTTGTAGGTGATGATGATCAGTCGATTTATAAATTTCGCGGCGCAGAAGTTCAGAATATTCTTTCGTTCGAAGATGAATTTGAAGGAACTACACTCATAAGACTTGAGAGAAACTACAGGTCTACATCAAAAATTCTTTTTGCTGCAGATAAAATCGTAAGCCAGAACGAAGACAGACTTGGAAAAACTTTAATTGCAGAACGCGGCGAAGGCAAAAAGCCTGTGCTTGTTTTTCTTCCTAATCAGGACGACGAGGCTTCTTTCTGTGCAAACATGATAGAAAAATCTTACGAAAAAGGTTGTCCGTATTCTGACTGGGCAATCCTTTACAGAACAAATGCGCAGTCACTTACGTTTGAACATGTTTTCTTAAAGGAAAAAATTCCGTATCAGGTTGTGGGAACGCTTCGTTTTTATGAACGCGAAGAGATTAAGGACATGCTCTGTTTTTTAAGCCTCGTCGCCAATTCAAAAGACGAAGTGTCGTTCAGGCGAATAATAAATAAGCCGAGCCGCGGAATAGGGGAAGTGACTCAGGAAAAATTAATCCAGGCTGCAATCGGCGATGAGGGACTTACGGATTTAGTTGAGTCGTGCAGAAAAAATGCAGACAGTCTTTCTAAAAAAGCAAAAGAGGGTGTAAACCATTTTGTTTCTCTCATGGATGAACTTAAAAATTTAATCGATGATGTTAAAAATAAAGAAAAAAAATTATCAGAGTTTGTTAACGTGATAATGAATAAATCCGGACTTTTAGATTATTATACTGCTCAGGATGAAATTGCAGAAACGCAGAAAGCTGCAAACATGCAGGAACTTGTAAACAGTGCAGTCTTTTATGAGTTTTCGCGTGGCGGACTTTTAAGTTTTCTTGATCACATCGAGCTTGACCGCACTCTTGAAAATGACGAGGAAGAAAGTTCTGACAAAGTCACGCTCATTACAGTTCATAATACGAAGGGTCTTGAGTTTGAGCGCGTAATAATTACAGGGCTCGAAAACGGAATCTTTCCCCGTCAGGATAAAAACGAAGAAGAGCTTGAAGAAGAACGCCGTCTTTTTTATGTCGGAATTACTCGTGCTAAAGACGAACTTTATATTACAAGCTGTGCAGAACGCCGTCTCTATGGCCGGACAGAAGCCATGGAACCGAGCCGCTTTTTAATCGAAGCAGGCGACAAGCCGTTTCGCGTGATAGGCGAAAAACCAGAAGAATATGTTTACCAGGTTTCTGGAGTTCCATCCGGTGATTTTGACTCTTATGCTGAATCTGATTATAAAAATTCTCACTCGCGCTCAGATAAAAATAATCCGTGGTCAAAAGGAACAAGGATTTATCATGATGACTACGGCTACGGTCAGATTGTAAAATCAAGTCACGCAGAAGGGGAGCTTGTCATAGAAGTTCAGTTTGAGTCATCGCGCCGCGGCGACACGAAAAAGTTTTTCCCTGAATATCAAAAATCCTCTCTGATGATTGTAAAAGACTAAAAATCGCGTAAAAGATAAAAAAAACAGGGCACAGGCCGCGTTATGAAGGGTGAATTGTGTCAATCTGACACAGTAAAAGCGCGAAAAAAAAAGACTGTGTCAAAATACTACAGTCTTACTTTATTCAATATTAAAATTAAGAAAAAATCCCCAGAATGTCAATAAAATTCGTAAAATTTCTCCATTTTTATGCTGAATTCTGTAAAAAAATGAAGTTTTTTGTTTGATTCAGCATAAAATAAAAACTTGGCACACTTTTTGCTTGATATATGGCAAAGACAATGTGCTTTTAAATTAAAATTCGGGAGAATGCGATGAAATACGACGACGAAATCTTAGGAATCTACCTCAAAGAAATTAATTCGATTCCGCTTTTAACACGTGAAGAAGAAACTGCTCTTGCGCTCGAAGCCCAGAACGGTTCTAAAGCAGCAAAAGATAAAATCGTCAGATCCAACCTGCGCTTTGTCGTAAATGTTGCAAAAAAATATCAGAACCGTGGTCTTGAACTTACAGATCTCATAAGCGAAGGAAACATTGGACTTATGACTGCAATCGATCGCTTTGATGTTTCAAAAGGATATCATTTTATTTCTTACGCAGTATGGTGGATCCGTCAGAGCATTACAAAAGCAATCAGCGAAAAAGGTTCTCGCATAAGACTTCCTCTTAACCGCGTTAACGAGTTGAACCAGATTAAAAACGCAAAAAAGATTATCGGTCACAACAAGACAGAAGAACAGGAAATACGCGAGATTGGTTCACTTTTAAATCTCGAACCTTCTCATATCCGCGATATGCTTAATCTTTCAAAAGAATTTATTTCTCTTGATGCATCTGTTGGTAAAGACGATAATTCTTCTTCAATCGGTGACTTTATCGAAGAAAGCCGCTACGGAAATCCTGATGAAGATGTAATCAATTCTTCAATGAAAGATGATATCAACGATGTGCTTGATTCTTTAAAACCGAATGAACAGAAAGTAATCCGTTTAAGATATGGTCTTGATGGAAACAAACCGATGTCATTAAAAGAAATCGGTGATGTATGTAATCTTACAAAAGAAAGAATCCGTCAGATCGAAAAACATGCAATCGTAAGACTCCAGCATCCTGCAAGAAGCAGAATACTCGAAACTTATGTTGCTTAATTTTTAATTCGAAAAACTTTTAAGTGCATCTTCTCTTGCAAGAAGAAGTATTTCGTGGTCCCGCGAGAAATCTGCAATTTCAAGCTGTAAATCTCCGCTTTGAATTGTTCCGGTAATTTCTCCGGGACCTCGTAGTTTTAAATCCTTTTCTGCAATTACAAAACCGTCGGTTGTTTCTTTTAAAACTTTTATGCGCTCGATTCCGTTTTCGGTAATATTTTTTCTGTAAATGAGAAAGCAGTATCCCTGACTGCTGCCGCGTCCAACTCGTCCTCTAAGCTGATGCAGCTGGCTTAAACCAAATCTGTCTGCCTGTTCTATTACCATGCATGTTGCGTTTGGAACATCAACTCCAACTTCTACAACTGTTGTTGCAAATAAAAGCTGGATTTTCCCGTATCTAAAGTCATCAAGAATTCTTGACTGCTGTTCTTCTTCTATCTTTGAATGAATAAGCGCGCATTTATAATTAGAAAAATAATTCTTCGAAAGTTCTGCAAATGCTTTTTCTGCAGATTTTATGCTTTCGTTTTCTGAATCATCTTCTGATTCTTCGATTGCCGGATAAACAAAATATGCCTGATGACCTTTATCAAGTTCCTGGCGCACCGCGTTGTATGCATTCTGTTCGTGTCCTTCAGAAACAAGATATGTGATTACTGGTTTTCTTCCCTTTGGCATTGTTTTTATCGTAGAAATATCAAGGTCTCCGAAAACTGTAAGCGCAAGTGTCTGCGGAATCGGTGTTGCGCTCATCATAAGAAGGTGAGGACACGCGTATGTATTGTTAAAAAGCTGCTTCCCTTTTTCGATAATCGCCTGTCTCTGTAAAACTCCAAATCTGTGCTGTTCATCTATTACCGCAAGCTGAAGATCTTTATAAACTACATCGCGTGAAAAAACTGCATGTGTTCCGATTAAAATATTTATTTCGCCTTCTTTGAGCGCTTTAAGCAATGTTTTTCTTCCTGCAGCCTTTACGTTTCCTGTAAGGAATGCAACGCGAATACCGAGCTTTTCTGTATACTGCGCGATGTTTTCTGCGTGCTGCCGTGCAAGAATTTCTGTAGGTGCCATAAAAACCGCCTGACCGCCCCAGTCAATTACACGAAGAGAAGCAAAAAGTGCAACAAGTGTTTTTCCAGAGCCTACATCTCCCTGTAATAGCCGCTGCATCGTAAAAAGAGGTGCAGTTGATTCTTGTGTAAGAGAAGCTCTTTCTTTGTAGCCTCTGTCTATTTCTTCGTTCATTTTACAGATTACCGCAAGCTGGTCTTTTGTAAGAGAAAAAGGAAGAGTCTCAAGAAGGGCAGCCTGTTTTGGGGAAAAGTCATTCTGAGTATCTGAAATTTCGTATCTTTCATCTTTGGCATCTTCTTTAAAATCAATACCTGGAAGTGCGCCTTTATGAGTGTAAGCTCTTTTCAGCATTGTTTTTTCAAAAAGATAAAGTTCTTCATAGATAAGTGTTTTTCGCGCTTCTGTAACATCCTGCAGGTTTTCTGGCTGGTGTATTTTTTTTATCGCATCTTTTTTAGAAAGAAGAGCGCGTTTTTTAATTATATCTTCGGGAACTTCGCTGTCGATTCCAATTACATACTGTTTTAATGCAGAAGAAATGAGCTTTGTAAGAATCTTTCTTGTAATTCCTGCAGTAAGATGGTAAACGGGAATTATTCCTGAGTCAGGAAGAATTGTATTTTTATAATCTTCAAGGTTCCCGTCAGGACTTATCATGACAGCTTCGAAGCTTGATGACTGCAGCTCATTGTATTTTACGGCAAAAGTTCCTGTTACGCTTATGATTGATCCTACAGGGAGTGACTTTTCTAAGAAACTTCTGTTAAAGGCAATAAGCGAAGCAGAACCTGTTTCGTCCCGGATTATGATTTTAAGAGTCTTCATTTTTCCGTAGCCGAAGTATTCGTGAGAAATTACTTTTGCCGCTGTATGAATTTTTTTTGAAAGTTCAAATTGATTTAGAGAAACGCGGTGGCTTCTGTCTTCGTAATCTCTCGGATAAAAAGAAAGAAGGTCACCGATTGTAAAAATATTTAAGTTTGATAAAGCTTTAACTGTAGCAGGACCTGCTCCCGAAAGAGTAGAAACAGGATTTTTGATATCCGCAATCTTCATTTGTTTTATTCCGCTTATGATTAAAATGGAATCAACATAATAAGACGAATGAGGTGTATAAAGAAAATCTGGATTATTATATAAGCTGCAATAAGTGCAATTATCGAAATAATTAAAGTTGCTTTATAAGAAACCAGTTTGCCGCCTGTAAAAGTGCGTGCGATACGATAAACGATTGGATTTAAAGCATAATCAAAACGCTTTATAAATTCTGAACCATTGTAAGAATTTCTTTGAAAAATAAGAATAACTAATCGGATTATAAGAATAATTATAAACCAGAAAAGAATCGAAGAACCGATATGTTCTATTGTGGTTACTATTAGTGCAAAGACCGATGCAAAAGTCAGTGTAAGTGAAACAGAAAGATTAAAAAAGAGTATTGAAAAGAAACTTAAAACAGCTAAAGCAACGAGGCACGAAAAATTAAATTCGCCTATATAAAGCGGTGTGTGTCTGTCAAAAAAATCTAAATACGGATCGCATATTTTTGAAAGGAAATTTGTAAAGCCGTTTTTAAAATCAGGAATCCACGAAAAAATTATTCTTATAGAGCATGAAAAACCGTAAAATAAAATTAATGTTGCAAGAATCGAAAAAACTGTTTTGAGTGTATTCATATATTACCATCCAAAAAAATTAAGCTGTCCAGACATCCTTTACATAAGGAATGTTACGCAGAGAATCGATAAACTCTTCATCGCTCGGAGCTGTCATCTGTGTATTTGCCTTAACAGTAAAAGAACCGTTTCCTGTCTCTATATGAAAATATACTGAACAATTGCCCTGAGTGCCAAATAAAAAATCCCTTAACTTCTGGATTTCAATCTCATCCTTAAAATTGCTTTCCATCTGGATATGAAGTTCGTGGATTGAACGTACCTGCAGTGCGTTTATATCCTCAAGGGAATCTACGATTAAAGAAGCGTCAGGACGATTTTCCGGAGCGTCAAGTTTTCCTTTAAATGCATATACTTTATCAACTTCTATCTGGCTTCGAAGCGTTCCCCATGTTTTTGGAAAGAAAGTAAGGTCCATAGTTCCATCAAAGTCTTCGAGTTTTACAAACGCCATCTCATCGCCTTTCTTTGTTCTTATTACACGAAGCTCGGTAATCATTCCGATAACGATGTAGGTTTTACCGCTGTTTCTTCTCTGCCATGGATTTGAGTTATCTGCCTGCGATGCATTCTGTTCTTTCGTAAGCTTTGCTTCGCGTTCCCAAGTTTTTGATGTAATCGTAGCAGACTGTTCAATTGCTTTTCTGTAATCATCAAGAGGATGTCCCGAAATGTAGATTCCGATACATTCTTTTTCCATATTGAGTTTTTCCATCGTAGGAAGATCTTCTACTTCTTCAAATTCAAAATCTACAAATTCTTTTTCGCCGGATTCTTCAAAGAGAGAAACCTGTCCGTTTTCTGAGCCGTGGTGTTTTGCTTCTGCATAATCTACGGCTCGTTCCATATTCTGTAAAAGTGTAGGGCGGTTGTAAACTTTTCCTTCTGCTTCTCCAACATGATCAAAGCCGCCTGTTTTTATGAGGACTTCAATCGCTTTGTTGTTTACAGCGCGTTTGCCGTCAACTACTTTTATTCCGACTCGCTCAATAAAATCGATGAATGATTTATAAGGACCGTTTTCTTCGCGTTCTGCAACAATCGCAGCAGAAGCACCGTCTCCCATTCCCTTAATTCCTTTAAGACCAAAAACGATTCTTCCGTCGACAACGTCAAAAATGATATCAGAGCGGTTTACGTCAGGCGGGTCTACTGCAATACCGATTCGTCTTGCTTCTGCAATGTAAAAAGGAAGACCGTCTGTCGAAGTAATTTCGTTTGTAAGGTTTGCAGCCATGAACTCTGCAGGGTAATGTGCTTTAAGCCATCCTGTTCTGTAAGCAAGAACAGAATAAGCTGCGGCGTGAGATTTATTAAATCCGTATCCTGCAAACGGAATCATGATTTCAAAAATTTCATCGGCATGCTGTTCTGTAAAGCCCTGCTTTAAAGCTCCTTCGATAAATTCTTTTTTCTTTCCCATCAAAACTTCTGGTTTCTTTTTTCCCATTGCACGGCGAAGCATATCTGCACCACCCAGAGAGAATCCTGCAATGCGCTGTGAAACCTGCATTACCTGTTCCTGATAAACCATTACACCATAAGTTTCTTTTAGAATGTCTTCAAGACATGGGTCAGGGTAGTGGATTGTTTCTGGTTTCCATTTTCCGTCGATGTACTGCGGAATATAATCCAATGGACCCGGGCGGTAAAGTGCGTTTAACGCAACAAGTTCTTCAAGACGGCGTGGCTTTGCCTGTCTAAGAATTTTCTGCATGCCGGCACTTTCAAACTGGAATACTGCAACAGAATCTCCTCTGTCAAACAAATCAAAAGTTTTTTCATCTGTTTCAGAAACTTCAGAAGTTAAAAAATCCGGTTCGCCAGGTTTTTTATGTTTGTTTATGATGTTTTCTGTATAACGGATTAATGAAAGTGTTTTTAATCCAAGATAGTCAAACTTTACAAGTCCACACGGTTCGATGATATCCATCGTATACTGAACTGCAACTTTACCTTCTGCAACAAATACCGGTGCCCAGTTAGGAAGTGCTGTAAGTCCGATTACCATTCCCGATGCATGAAGACCGGTATTGCGGTTTATGTTTTCGAGTTTAAATGCAAGTTTAAAAAGCTGCTGGTAGCGCGGATCATCTTTGTATTGAATCAACTGTCCGCCGTCAGGAAACTTGTCATTAGCAGGTTCAAATGCATTCTTTAACTTTGCCTTAGGGTTATCAGGAATACATTTTTTTAACATGTTTACTTCTGCAAGCGGAATATTTAAAACACGTCCAACATCTGCAAGTACCTGTTTTGCTTTTAAAGTACCGAATGTTACGATGTGTCCTACCTGCGGATCTCCGTAAAGATCTCTCGTATGCTGAATGATATCCTGCCTGAAGTCGAAATCCATATCAACGTCAAAATCAGGCATTGATACACGTTCAGGATTTAAGAATCGTTCAAAGATAAGTCCGTATTTAAAAGGATCGATGTCGGTAATCGTCATCGCATAAGCAACAAGAGAACCTGCTCCCGAACCTCGTCCAGGTCCGATAGGAATGTAAGGCTTTGGTCTGTTGTTTACATTATCCCATGTAGATTTTGCCCAGTTGATAAATTCCCATACGATAAGAAAGTATCCGGAAAATCCCATCTGAAAAATAATTCCTAATTCGTATTCGGCTCTTTCGCGGATCTCTGGAGTAATTTCTTTATATCGTTTTTTTAATCCTTCTTCGACAATGTGGCGTACATAATCATCCTGATCAGATTTATAATCGTCACCATGTGTGCAGAACTCATCCGGTAATTTAAATCGCGGAAGACAATCTTTTAATTCCTGAGTTTTGTACTGCGGAATCGTAAGATTACACATGTTTGCGATTTTAATTGTATTCTCTATTGCTTCGGGGCAGTCAGGAAAGAGAGAGCGCATTTCTTCTTCTGTTTTAAAATACCAGTTGTCGTTTCCTGCTCCACCCATCGTCTGATGCGGTTCGTTGTAAAGTTTTTTAAATCCGATGCAGCGTAAAACATCCTGCGCAACAGCATCTTCTTTTTCTATATAATGAACATCGTTTGTAGCAACAAGCGGAATATCAAGTTCATGCGCAAGTGCAATTAATTTTTTATTTACAAATTTCTGTTCTTCGAGTCCGTGATCCTGAATCTCAATATAATAGTGATCCGGCCCAAAAAGATTTTTATATTTTAAAGCAAGTTCTTTTGCTTCATCATCTTTTCCTGCAAGTAAAAGCTGCGGCAGTTCTCCTGCGATACATGCTGAACAACATATAAGCCCTTCATGATATTTTTCGAGAAGCTCAAAATCGATTCGAGGTTTGCCGTAGTACATTCCTTCTGTAAAGCCGATGGAAGAAAGCCAGCTCATATTTTTGTAGCCGGTTTCGTTTTCGCACAGAAGAATCAGGTGAAAGTAATGGGCATGGCGCTCGCCATCCTCGCCTTTTCGCGAGTAGGGTACGTCATTTTTTTCTAAATGGCTTCCGTAAGCGACATAAAATTCTTCTCCGACGATGGGGTTAATCCCGTTTGCGTGGCAGATGTGCTCAAAATTAAGTACACCAAACATGTTTCCGTGGTCGGTAAGGGCGAGCGCCGGCATATTGAGGCTCTTTGCTTTTGCAATCAAGTCATCAAGCTTTGCACAGCTGTCGAGAAGCGAGTAATCAGAGTGTACATGAAGGTGAACAAAATTAGAAACCGGCGTTCCTTCCGGTGCGTCTGGGAAAATATGAATGTCTGCCATATTCTGTATTTTACCCGAGATTAGCCTTATAGTCGAGTAACAAAATAAGAATATACTTATTTATATATTTAGTAGCAGTAATTTACTTGAACAAAATTAAAAAAATTGTATTATTATAGAGAATCTCTAAAAACTACATTTTAGAGAAAATAGAAAAAAGTAATTATGGAGAGTTAATTATGGAATGTAAGATAATTGATTTATCGACATATAAGCGTCTGCCGGTTTTTAAGCTTTTTAACAGGATGGAAAATCCATTCCTTTCTGTAACGCTTAAGATGGACGTAAAAAAGGCTGTCGAGTTTTCAAAGCGCCGTGGAGTTTCCTTTTACACGGTATTCATCCATATAGTATCAATTGCCGCAAACAGAATTCCAGAATTTCGCCAGCGTATATACAATGACGGAATAATCGAATACGACAACTGTATTTCGTCAAATATCGAAATTCTTGATGATAATTCATACAGCTACTGCTATCTCAACCATAATATGGACTGGGATTCATATTTAAAATATGCGGATGAGGAACGTAAAAAGAGCAGAAAAAATCCAACTTCGCTCGAAAATACCGACATCCTTAACTTTATATATCTTAACGGCATCCCGATGAGGCATTACGAACATCTTACGCTTCCTTATATGAGTTCACGCGACTCAAATCCACGAATCTCATGGGGAAGATATGAAGAAGATTTTAAGGGCCGTCTTATGATTCCGATTACGATACAAATTCACCATGCGATTGTGGACGTCTACCAGATTGATCTCTTTTATAAAATGGTAGAAGAAGAAATCAGTAAACTTGCCGCAATCTAGCAGTTTTTCGTGCGTAATTCACACTTAAAAAATTAATTATTTTTAAAGTCTTGAACATATTCTCAAAAAGCATTACTATGGAACAACTATAAGAGGTAAAGATGAAAATTACTGGTGCTCAGATTGTTATTGAATGTCTTGTTGAACAGGGCGTTAAGACTGTTTTCGGTTATCCGGGCGGTGCAATCTTAAATATTTACGATGAACTTTATAAAAATTCTGACAGAATAACTCACATTTTAACCGCACATGAACAGGCAGCATGTCACGCTGCAGACGGTTATGCACGTTCAACCGGTAAAGTCGGAGTCTGCATGGCAACTTCTGGTCCTGGTGCTACAAACCTCGTAACAGGAATTGCAAACGCATACATGGACAGCGTTCCGATTGTTGCAATTACATGTAACGTTATTAAACCTCTTTTGGGAAAAGATTCTTTCCAGGAAATTGATATTACCGGCGTGACAATGCCGATTACAAAACATAACTCAATCGTAATGGATGTAAAGGACCTTGCAGAAACAATTCGCGAAGCATTTGTGATTGCAAAGTCTGGTCGTCCGGGGCCTGTACTCATCGATATTCCTAAAGATGTTACTGCAGCCCTCTATGATTTTGAACCATTAAAAAATCCTGATGAAGCTGTAATTAAAAATGCGGGCAATCATGCAAACTTAAAGCGCGCAATTTCTGTAAAAGTTCCTACAGCTGAACAGATTAAAGAAGCTGCAGCGTTAATCAACAGCGCAGAACGTCCTGTAATCTATGCAGGCGGTGGTGTAAAAATTTCCGGGGCAGAAAAAGAACTTCTGGCTCTCGCAGAAAAAGCAGACATTCCTGTTTCAGAAAGTCTTATGGGCCGCGATGTTTTCCCTGCAACACATCCTTTGTGTACATGGATGGTCGGCATGCACGGAACAAAGGCTTCGAACTTTGCAATTACAAACAGCGACTTAGTTATTGCAATCGGTGCAAGGTTCAGTGACCGTGTTCTCGGAGATCCTTCGCGTTTTGCAGCTAACTCAAAGATTCTTCATATCGATGTTGATCCTGCAGAAATAAACAAAAACGTTACGACAGACAAAAGTCTTGTAGGCGACGTAAAAAATGTTCTTTCTGCTTTGATTCCGCATGTAAATAAAGCAAAACACACTCCGTGGCTTGATATGGTTCACAGATGGATGAAAGAAGTTCCTTCATGTTATTTTAAGCAGCCTAAAGATTCTATTAATCCGAAATTTATCTGCGAATATATTAACAAAGCTGCAGGTGAAGATACATTCATCACGACAGAAGTTGGTCAGCACCAGATGTGGACTGCTCAGTTCTATCCGTTTACAAAACCAAGAACGTTCAATACATCAGGTGGCTTAGGAACAATGGGATTTGGAACAGGTGCTGCAATCGGAATCCAGTGTGCAAATCCGAAAGCCCGCGTAGTTCATATTGCCGGCGACGGAAGTTTTAGAATGAACTGTAACGAGCTTGCAACAATTTCGCATTATAATCTTCCTATTATAATCGTCATCGAAAACAACGGTACTCTCGGTAACGTTCGCATGTGGCAGAAGCTTTTCTATGGAAACAGATACAGTCAGACAACACTCGACTTTGGTCCGGACTGGCTTAAGCTTGCTGATGCATACGGAATCGACGCATTCCGTGCATCAAATTCTGAACAGTTCGCAAAGGCTTTTGACAAGGCGCTTTCGCTTAACAAGCCTTGCGTAATCGATGCCAAAGTTGACATTGATGAAATGATTCTTCCAATGGTTCCGGGTGGAAAGCCTATCGATGAACCTATCATGGAGTGGGAAAACTGATTTTATATCCTTTTCCCTTGTGGTATACACTGAATGGGTGTAAAATAAGAAGGTATATTCTTTTACACAGGGGAAGGGATGAAAAGAAAATTTCGTGTAGGTGTCCTTATCAATAACATGTATTCCGATTACGGAACTACTGTACTTGAAGGCATTGATAAATTCTGCAGGGAAAATGATTGCAAGCAGATTATTTTCCCATTGCTCCGTGGCAATACTCTTTCCCAATATGACTTTCATTATGATTCTTTAAGCGCTCTCATTAATCCAGGAAACGTTGATGTTCTTATAGTTTGTTCCGCAGCGCTTTCTAATTACGGAAAATTTGATGAGTTTAGAAAAGAAATAGAAAACCTTCCGCCGATGGTAAAAACTTCGCTTGGTGTAAAACTTGAAGGGCTCCCGTCAATAAGGGTTGATCCTTCTAAAGCGATTGAAACTCTTGTAACTCATGTAATAAAAGAACATGACAGAAATAATTTTCTCCTCATGCAGTCAAGTGATGAAAGCTATGAGTCGCGCGAACGTGCAGGATATTTTAAAGATGCGTTAAAGAAAAATGGAATTGAAATTTCTAAAGAAAAAATTCTTGACGGCCAGTTTATGTACAATACGGCATACGAAGAACTCGGGAAATATCTTGATAAGAAAAAAAATAAAATCGATTTTAATGCAATTTTCTGCTGTAATGATGATATGGCTATGGGATGTAAGGACTGCCTTAAAGTTCACGGCTTTGCTGTTCCCGAAGATGTAAGTGTCATAGGCTTTGACAATATTTACGATTCTTATGAAATTGAACATGACATAACGACTGTTGATCAGATGATAGAAAAGCAGGCATATGAATCTGTAAAACTAGCATTTGATTTATTCTATAAAAAATGTGAACCTCATGATTTAATACTTGATGCAGAACCTATAATAAGACATTCCTGCGGATGCGTAAAAGATAAAGAGGTTCTTTCTAAAGAAGAGCTTCTACAGATGACAAACAGATTTCATTATGACGGTTCGCTCCAGCTTTATAATCTTCATTTCTTTTTGCTTGAGTCACAGGAACCTGTTCCGCTTGATAAACTTTATCCGCGTCTTGCATATTGTTTTTCTCTGTTTGATGTTTCAGAAGCAATTCTTGTTTTATATAACAAGCCTTTTTATTTTTCAGAAGATACAGCATTCTCATTTCCAGAAGACGCTGTAGTAAAGATGACTTATAAAAATCAGAAAGGAATTTCTGAACCTGATATTTATTTTAATCCGTCAGATTATATGATTCCGCCTGAATGCGAAGAAAATCTTTCATCTCTTCAGGTTATTTTCCCGTTGTTTGCCTCGTACTATCAGTTTGGGTATTTTATAATGAGTCTTGGCAAGTACGAAAAGATTTTTTATCAGACTGTATATGAACTTGTTTCAAAAGAAATCGTTGCTTCGATTAAACTTACCCAGGCTAATAAAGAAAAGGCAACTCTTGAAACTAAAAACATAACTCTCGAAGAGTATTCAGAAAAACTCCATACATTAAGCCGCACAGATGAAATGACTCAGATTTATAATCGCCGCGGTTTTTACGAAGCAGCACAGATTATAATTACACAGTATGTCACTGCAGGAAAAAAAGGACTTGTGCTCTTTGGTGATATGGACGGATTAAAATCAATTAATGATACATTTGGACATGAAGCAGGCGATAAGGCGATAAAAGCAGAAGCAGAAATCCTTAAAAAGATTTTTAAATCAAGTGATGTGATTGGCCGTCTTGGTGGTGACGAGTTTGCAATCGTTGCTCCGGAAATGCAGCTTGAAGATTTTGCAGCAAGAAAAAATCTTCTTAACGATGAATGCAGAAAATATAATGAAAGCGAAGAAGATCCGTTTATTCTTTCTATAAGTATGGGCTGTACAGAATTTTCTGCAGTCAATTCTTCGATTGATGATCTTCTAAAAAAAGCAGACGAAGAACTTTATAAAGAAAAAAGAGAGAAAAAATCACTAAAAGAGGGAAGATAATGGATTTAAAAGAGTTTCATGAAACATTAAAAACATTTAACACATGCTGTCCGCTTTTTATTGCATTCAGTGATAAATACAGACAGCAGCTTATTTTTGATATAATCGAAGCGGGTAAAGAAGGAATTAACGTTACAAATCTTTCTGCAAAATCTCATCTGTCGCGTCCTGCAATTTCGCATCATTTAAAAGTTCTCAAGGATTCTGGCATCGTGACTCCTAAAAAAGTCGGAACACAGATTTTTTACCAGGTTACTCTTTCTGATAAGTTTGACACTTTAAGGCAGCTTATGAACTCTATACTTATGATGCTTGATAAGATACAGGAAGCAGATGGTACAGAAAAATGACGAAAGACGATTTATTCTTCTATATTGAATCAAAGAAAGAACTTGAGTTTATCTACAAAGAAAAAACTTATACAATAACATATGGCATCGATACTGATGGAAACGATTACATTGCATTCGGGCGCCTTTATGAACCTGAACGATTTACTTCGTTTAAAGATCTTTATGCGCGTGCAAAAATAAACAATTCATATTTTCGTGAAATGCTTGATGTTATCGAAATAAAAAAATAAACGGATAAAAAATGACGAACCTCGAAAAGTATTATAACAAGTTTAACGAAGATCACCGGCTTACAACACGCCACGGCATCGTTGAGTTTACGACATCGATGAAATACATTCACGATTTTATTCCCGATGGGAAAAAATTAAAAATACTCGATGTAGGGGCCGGAACAGGGCGCTACTCGATTGCACTTAGCCGCGAAGGACATAATGTTACGGCCGTAGAACTTGTCGAGCGAAATTTAAAAGTTCTTGAGTCAAAGCATGAGCACGTAAACTGCTGGCCTGGAAACGCAATGGACCTTTCGTTTCTTGAAGATGATACTTTTGACATAACACTTCTTTTTGGGCCTATGTATCATCTTATGAGCGAAGACGAAAAGCTCAAGGCTTTTTTAGAAGCCAGGCGAGTTACAAAAAACGGCGGTCATATTTTTGTCGCATACGTTATGAACGATTACAGTGTAATAACCTACTGTTTTAAACAGAATAAAATAAAAGAATGCATCGAAAAAAAATCGCTTACAGAAGATTTTCATCAGATTGTAACTCCTGATGATTTGTATAGTTATCTCAGGCTTGAAGATATAGATGCTCTTAACAAAAAAGCTGGGCTTAAACGCGTAAAAATCATTGCAGCCGATGGAGCAGCAGATTATATGCGCCGCGAGCTTAATGCACTCGATGAAGAAAGCTTTAATTATTTTATTCAATATCATCTTGCAAACTGCGAACGCCCGGAACTTTTAGGTGCAAGCTCTCATGTCGTGGATATTCTTGTAAACGAAAAGTAAAATTTTAAGAAAATTCTTATAAGAAAAACTGTGACATTTAGTGTATTTCGTGGTATTTTTTAATATGAACGGAAAGACAATGAAACATGCTATAAAGGTACTGCCCATGATTTTTGTCCTCTTTATGCTGAATAATGCTCATGCCCAGGACGCAGCAGAAGAAAAAAAATATGGTTTTAACGAATTATTATGCGGTTATCTTGAACACGATTTTGAACTCAAAAAGCTTACGATAGAAGCACAGAAATCTAAACTTGCCCTTGAAAATGCAAAAATAAATGAAGGTTTTGATGTAACTCTTTCGACCGGAACGATGACTTTTTATACAGGTTCCGGCTCGGGTGATTTTTCTGTAAAGCCTTCTGCAAAAATTTCTGTTCCTTCTGCAAAAAATTTAAGTGTAAATGCTTCTGCAGATTATAAATATGACGGTTCAAGCGAAACAAGTGATTTAAAAGACGGAAAAATCGGAGTTTCATTTGACATCGTTTCTCCTGTTCAGGAACAGTCAAGGATTGAAATACTTAAAAAAGAACGGGAAGTACTCGAGGCAAAAAGAAAGATTTACAATTCTGCCTTGAGTGCAGAAAAGAATTTCTATCAGGAAATGAAAAGCCTTTTAAGCTCAATCAATTCTGTTTATACAAATCTCCAGGATGTTTATACAGACACTTTGAGTTTTGAAAAAATAAAAGCCCAGGGCTACACATCATCATCCTCTACTTACAGACTTGCAGAAATGAAAGTTTTATCCGGAAGACATACTATAGAAACTGCTGTTCATAAAATACGACATGACTTTGTTGTCTTCTATAAAAAGTGTGGAATCGATCTTTCAATGGATAACGAACGTGATTTTTTAAAGTTTATTCCTGATGATATTCCGCAGCTTGAAGGTTTAAAATTTACTTCTTTTGATAAAGAAAAATATAAAGAAATCGAAAATGCAAAATGGATAAATAAAATTAATTCGCTTGCAAGAAAAGCAGATAAAAACTTTTCTCTCGGATTAAATGCAGGGTACACATTCGAAAACTCTGCAACTAAAACAGATACGATTGATGCAGGAATTTCTACTACATGGAACGGGCTTGGAGTTAACTGCGGAATAAGTTTTCCTGCCGGCACTGATGAGTTTACTCCTGCATTTACACTCGGCGCGACAGTTAATTTAAATTCGTTCAGGACACGTGCAATCAAAGAAGAAACTTATACACTTACAGAAAAGCAGGAGTTGATTGATATCGATACTGCAAACGAAGATTATGAGACTTCGATAATCGACTTTGATCAGCAGCTTGATAATATTCTCTGGGAAAAGGGTTCTGTTGCAGAAAACTTTTTACTGTATCAGAAAAACGAAGAAGATCTTGAAAAATATTACAAGATGGGAATCGTAACTCAAAGTGAATATCTTTCTGCAATGAACAACAGACTTCTTTATCAGGTAAAGATAATTATAAATACAATAGATATGATTTTATATAATAACAGCGTTCAGAGTAATTTTGTCGACATTAACATTTCATTGCCCGAATCTACAGCTGTTCAGCTTAAATCAGGAGAAAAAGAATGACTAAAAAAATAAAACTGATTCTTATTTCTGCGCTTTCGCTTGCAGGAGTTATACTTCTTCTTTTTGTCGTACGTGCTGTCATAACAAAGGTAAATACAAAGCCTGTTTTCTATACAGTAAAAAAAGAAAATTATGAAAACGTCATTGAAATCTCCGGAACTGTAGAAGCAGCTCAGGAACAGACACTCCAGGCATTAAGCGATGGAACTGTTCTTGGAGTTTACGTAAAGGAAGGTGACAGAGTTAAAAAGGGCGATGTAATCATTCAGCTTGATGACACGACACAGGTTTATAATCTTGAAAAACATGATTTTAATATGGCAGCTACAAGAATTACTGGAAGTGCCAGAGAAATAAAACTCATGCAGACAGAACGTCTTTCTCTTTTGCAGAAAGTTTCTGACAGAAAAGTTTCTGCAACATTTGACGGAGTAATTGCAGCTCTTGATGTTGCTGTCGGTGATTCACTTGAAGCAAAGGATTCTGTCGGAACATTAGTAAATGTTGATTATCTTCTTGCAGAAGTAGAAGTTGCAGAAACAGATGTAAGCCAGCTTAAAGTCGGACAGCAGGTTGAGTTTTCATTCAACGCGTATAAAGACAAAACTGTTTATGGAACAGTAATCGGCTGGCCTGCAATCGGTGAAATTACAAGCCGTGGTGCGACTGTTGTAAAAGTTAAGATTAAAATAGAAGATTTCCCTCCGGAGATTCTTCCTAACTATTCATTTACCGGGAAAATCAAGATTGCAGAACCAGAAGAATATCTTCTTGTTGAACGCTATGCAATCGGATACGAAAATAAAAAGCCTTATGTCGTGACAAACAAATCAAGTAAAAAGATTGACGTAAAAGTCGTTCCTTATGGAAATACGATGGTAAAGATTGTAGAAGGCGACGTTAAAGAAGGCGATGTTCTTGTTCAGCAGTCAAAACCTAAGATGTCAGGACTTTCTAAAAACAGAGGTGGCATGATGGGTCCTCCAGGCGGTATGGGTGCACGTCCTCCAAGAATGTAGTTTTAGCTTTTTTAGCTGAATAATTTTAGAGACTTAAAGAAATGAGAAAAACTAAAAGCGATAAAGTAACTTTGACTCATGAAACTGTTGTTGAGCTTACAGACGTAAAAAAGATTTACTCAATGGGTGACGCAGAAGTCCAGGCTTTGCGCGGCGTAAGCTTTAAAGTCGAGCAGGGCGAGTTTATATCGATAATGGGACCATCAGGTTCCGGTAAATCTACATGCATGAATATGATAGGATGCCTCGACAGACCTACAAGCGGGGTTGTAAAAATCGACGGACGCGAAACTCATCTTATGAACGAAACAGAACTTGCGGTTTTAAGAAACAAGACAATCGGTTTTGTCTTTCAGCAGTACCATCTTATCCCGTCGATGACTGTAATCGAAAACGTAATGCTTCCTTTAAAATATAAAAGAGTTCCACGCGAAGACCGTTATGAACTTGCGCGCGCTGCTTTAAAAAAAGTCGGACTTGAAAATCGTGAAAATCACAGACCTAATGAGCTTTCAGGCGGTCAGAAACAGCGTGTTGCAATCGCGCGCGCAATCATTGCAGAACCAAAAATAATTCTTGCCGATGAACCGACAGGAGCTCTTGATACTAAAACAGGAATTCAGGTTATGGATTTGTTCCGCGAAATAAATAAAACAGGAACAACAATTATTATCGTTACGCACGATCCGGGTATTGGAAAGTCTACGGAACGCTGCATTAAAATTCTGGACGGCCTCTTATGTTAGAAGATTTTATCAATGCACTTCAGAACTTTAGAAGAAATAAAACGCGCACATTCCTTTCTCTTTTAGGTGTAATTATCGGTGTCGCTGCTGTAATCGTAATTACAAGTATGGGAAACAGTTCGACAAAGCAGGTTCAGGATACGTTCGGAACAAGCGGACTTGATATCGTAAGTATTTCAAGCGGCTTTATGAGAAGAAATCGTGATGCGGTAAAAATTGTTTTTGACGAATCATTTAGAGAAAAACTTTTTGATAATGTACGTGACATAAAAAAAATCTGGTATAAAAATAATTTAAGCACAACGCTTACATACGGAACAGTTTCTGCAAGTACATCCTGTGCCGCAGTCGAATACGGTTATCTTGAAATGTATAATATGGAACTTGAGTCTGGTTCATATTTTTCTGTTACAGACGATGAACAGGGAATGCAGAAAATAATTTTGACTCACGACCTTGCAGAAAATCTTTTTCCTGCAGGGGATGCAACCGGTCAGAAAATAATGCTCGTTGCAGATAAAGTGACGTTTGGTTTTAAAGTATGCGGAGTTCTTAAAGAACAGACTGTCGGAATGGAAAACAGCACTGCATTTATTCCGCGTGGGTTTTATAAAAAGAAAATCAAACCGAATCCTGCGGCAGATACAGTTTTAGTGCAGGCTGTTTCTCAAAATAAATCAACCGAGCTTGTTTCGACTCTTTCAGCTTACTGCAAGCAGCTTACCGGAACAGAATCTGTAAACGTAAACTCAATGCAGACTATGCTTGAACAGATGAGTTCGATTACAAATACAATGAGCGTTCTCCTTGCTGCAGTTGCTGCGATTTCTCTTTTAGTAGGTGGAATCGGAATCATGAACATCATGATTGTAACTGTAACAGAACGTCGTCAGGAAATAGGAATAAGAAAAGCACTTGGTGCAAATCCACGTGATATATGCCAGCAGTTTTTGATTGAATCTGCAAGTATTACAATTATCGGTGGAGTTATCGGTGTAATTCTTGGAATAGGTTTGAGCCTTGCGGTAGAATATATACGCGGAATGAGCCTTGTAATAAGTTCAAACTCGTGCGTAATTTCTTTTGCGTTCTCTGTATTTGTAGGAATATTTTTCGGGCTTAACCCGGCGCTCCGCGCGTCAAAGCTGGATCCGGTGGAAGCGCTGAGCGCGTAAACCACGCTTAACGAGCCGCAGAAGCGGCTCTGTGTATTATACGTTTCCGATAAAGTACTTTTTCTTTCCGCGGCGGAATATAAGAACTTTTCCTTCGAGCGCCATCGCTTTTGTAATGATCATGTTTTCATCATTAACAATTTCGCCGTTAATCGAAACTGCATTTCCTTTTATAAATTCACGTGCTTCTCTTTTGCTTGATGCAATCTTGTTGTTTACAAGAACATCAACCAAAGGAAGTTCTTCTTTATATTCAAAGCTTGGAACGCCTTTAAGACCTGTCATGATGTCGTTTACAGAAAGACCTTTAAAGTCGCCCTTGAAAAGTTTTTCAGAAACCATAACGGCATTGTCAGCTTCTTCTTTTCCGTGAATGTCTTTAACAACTTCCCACGCAAGAGTTTTCTGTGCAATTCTTGTTTCCGGAGCAGACTGCTGCTGTGCGTATACATCTTCAATCTGTTCGCGGCTTAAGAATGTAAATACTTTAAGGTATTCAAGAACCTTAGAGTCGTCAGAATTGATGAGGTGCTGGTAAATTGCATAAGGAGAAGTCTTATCCTTATCAAGCCAGAGAGCGTTTCCTTCTGATTTACCGAATTTTTTTCCTGTCGCGTCAAGAATGAGTGGCATTGTAAATGCATATGCTGTTTTATCAAGAACCTTCCTTATTAAGTCAACACCTGTTGTAATGTTTCCCCACTGGTCACTTCCTGCAACCTGCATGATACAGTTCTTTTCCTGGAAGAGGTGTAAGAAGTCATAGCCCTGCAAAAGCATGTAAGAAAATTCTGCAAATGTAATACCCGTTTCGAGGCGGCGGCGTATGATGTCCTTGTCGAGCATGTAATTGATGTTTATGTATTTACCGATGTCGCGCAAAAAGTTAAGGAATGTGTAATCTTTCATCCAGTCGTAGTTGTCAACAAGCTCTGCCTGTGGAACAAGACGCTTAATCTGGTTGCGGATTCCGTTGATGTTGTTGTTTACCTTTTCTTCTGAGATGATTTCTCGTTCTGCTGTAGGGCGCGGGTCACCGATGCGTCCTGTAGCGCCGCCGCACAGAAGAATAGGATGGTGGCCGGCATTTGCAAGACGTTTTGCCATACAAAGTGATGAGTAATGACCTAAGTGCAGAGAATCTGCAGTAGGGTCAGTTCCCCAGTAGAATGCAAAAGGAGTTCCGTCAAGAACTTTCTGTAAGTCGCTTTCTTCTCCTGCAATATCTTTAATAAGTCCGCGCCATTTTAAATCTTCAAATAAACTCATGATTTTATTAACCTCTCATTTTTTTTATATTGAATATAACTGTATATTCCGAGACCGATTCCAAATACAATCATGATAAAGCATAAAATCTGTCCCGTAGAAATATTCGTTAAAGAAACATCTCTGTCTAATGGAGCTCCGACAGTGTTTCCTAATTTAAATCCCATATCTTCATCAGGCATTCGAAAGTATTCAATTACAAAGCGTACGAGCCCGTAACCGGTACTGTAGAGTGCACTTAAAAATCCGTCAAACGGTTTTTTCTTTCTAAGTAAAAATAAAATTACAAAAAGGAAAATCCCCTCGAAGAACGCTTCGTATAACTGACTCGGGTGGCGCGGTAAAAGAACAAGTCCGCTTTCCGGAATCTGCATTCCGATTGAAGCTGCAAAATCCTGAACCCACTGTATCGAAGCGCTGTATCCTTTTGAATCGCGAAAGATCATTCCCCATGGCATTTTTGTAAGTCTTCCGTAAAGTTCGCCATTTAAAAAGTTTCCAAGTCTTCCGAAAGTGTATCCGCATGGAATTGCAACGACCATTACGTCCATCCATTTTAAAAGCGGCTTTTTATTTTTTTTGCACCAGAAAATCATTCCGATAAGACCGCCGACAAAACCACCGTGATAAGACATTCCTTCAAATCCGGTAAAGTTCATCTGTTCATCAAACGGCCAGAAAATAAGCCATGGCGCTCTTAAGTATTTTCCGCCTGGAGTATAAATAAGACATGCAAAAATGCGTGCGCCGATTAAAAGAAAAATAAATCCGGTCGAAATAAAACTTAAAACCTCGTCTTCAGAAACTTTTGCTTTTGCAGAATCAAGAAGTCCTTCTTTACGCTGAATATTTAAAATAAGGTATGCGAATGCAAATGCAAACACATACATAAGTCCGTACCATCTTAAAAAATGAAGTGCCGGAACTGATGGAAAAATTTCAGGATGAATCCAGTCCGGATAATTTACATAAAGCAGAAAATTCATATTTTAAATCCTTGCTGAACAGCTTTTACAAGCTTTGATTTTAATAATGTATTCTCTTTCCTTACCTGGTTAAGTTCATACTGCATTGTTTTTACTGTTTCGATTAATTCACCTGTAGTAAGAGCACCGCTTCCGAGTAAATCCTGGAGCCCTGCCATCTTAAGTTCAAAATCTTCTTCTGCTTCTTCAGAAGCCTGCTCAAATGAATAAGAGCTTGAGTCAAAGCTCGGTGTAAAATCATCACCGAAATTTAATGTTTCTGATGTAAGGATTTTTTCTGCAATCCTGTAAATTGCCTGCGAAAGAATGCAGTTTGGTTTATATACTACAATCGGAAGACGGCTTGCAAGTGCTTTGTCTTCGAGTGAATCGCGGTACATTATTCCGAGATGTTCGATATCAAGACCAAGATACTGGTTGCAGGAAACACGAATCCTCTGTGCGCGGTCTGCATCCTTAGGATCTTCAATCATATTCATTATTAAGCGAGGGCGGAATGTAGAAAGATGTTTTTCAAATTTGTCAGCGTTCTCGGGGTCGACTTTTCTGATTGTATCTATAAGACGCGGAACATAAAGTCTCTGTAATGTAGAAGGATCCTGTCTTAATTTCGTAAGCATTTTTGCAGCGGGGCTTGATGATTTAAAAGATGAATGCATCAGGCGGAATACTGCGTTTTTAAGAAAGAGATATCCGTTTAAAGTTGCAGTTACAGTAGGAGCTGTTACGACGATTCCTTGCGGAGATAAAAGGAATAAATCAAGGATGATTTGATGAGTTCCGGCTCCAAGGTCAATTACAAGGTAGTCGGCATCGATATTTTTAAACGCCTTGATGAGTTTGTTTTTCTGAGGGGCTTTTAAAGTCGAAAGTCCCGGAATCTCTGAATCTCCGGCAATAAAATAGACGTTCTCGTAGTCAGATTTTATGATTATATCGTTAAAATCACCGCGTCCTGTGAGCCATGTTCCAAGACCCTGTTTCGGAGCCTGCTGTCCCAAAACAAGGTGAAGGTTTGAAGCACCAAGGTCTAAATCTGCCAGAACAACTTTTTTTCCTGCCTGGCCAAGCGCGATAGCTAAATTTGCTGATAAAAGGCTTTTTCCGACGCCGCCTTTACCGCTTGCAACTGGAATTATCTGCATTTTTCTATTATAGCACAAAAGCAGCCCATGACTCAAGGCATGTAAAATCCGTGTTACCTTGTGTTCGACCGGTTGTTTTTTTTGTATATAAGACTATTTTCAAATTACCATTGAAAATACATGTGGAATGGAATAGAATGTTTTTTATGAATTTTAAACAATTTAAAACACGAATTTTCTCGTTGTTTCTCGCATTTGGGATTTTTATTTCTTCCGGATGTGCTCAGACTGCCAAAAGCGATGCCGATGCACAGTATTTAAAGAATTTTATTACGATTTATAACTACCTTCAGCAGAATTATGTTGATGAAGTTGATGCAAAGACACTTTACGAAGGTGCTTTAAAAGGAATGATGGAATCACTCGGAGATCCGTATACGGTTTATCTTGATGTTCAGGATATGAGAGGACTTACAGACACTACAAGCGGTAACTTCTACGGAGTTGGTCTTTCTATTTCCAAGATGAATAAATCAACGCCCGACAAGCCTGCTTATGTTGATGTAGTTTCTCCTATAGAAAATACTCCGGGTTATAAAGCCGGAATCCAGGCCGGAGACAAGATTACAGAAATTGACGGAGACCCGACTCCAGATATGAGTATGGAAGAAGTTCTTTCACGTCTCAGAGGAGAAAAGGGAACTCCTGTAGAAGTAACCATCCTTCGCGGAAAGACAGTTACATTTAAAAGAACACTCATTCGTGATCTTATCCAGGTTCCTACAGTTGAATCTGTAAAAATCGGTGACATCGGTTATATTAAGCTCATTCAGTTTACACCAGAAACTGCACCTGGCGTAGAAAAGGCAATTAACTCTTTTGACGAAAATGGTGGATACAAAGGACTTATAATTGACCTTCGTAATAATCCGGGTGGTCTTCTCGACAGCGCAGTTAATGTTGCAGATAAATTTATTGACTCTGGTGTAATCGTTTCTACAAAGAGCCGTATTCAGAGTGAAAATAAATCTTTCTCTGCTTCAAAGAAAACTACAATGATTAAAAAAGGTGTTCCGATAATCGTGCTCATCAATAAAGGTTCAGCAAGTGCATCAGAAATTCTTTCGGGTGCATTAAAAGATTATCACATCGCATATCTTGTTGGAGAGCGAACTTACGGAAAAGGTTCTGTTCAGCAGGTGCTTCCCCTTCGCGAAATTGATGGAACTCACGATGGTGTAAAACTTACGGTTGCTAAATATTATTCACCAAGTGACTGCAATATAAACAAAATCGGAATCCCACCGGATCGCGAAGTTAAATTTACAGAATACACAGATGAACAGACAAAAGTATTTATCAAGATGGCAGAAGACGAAGTAATTGCAAAATATGTAGAAGCTCATCCTGGAATGACAGAAGATGATATTGCTTCTTATGCTTCTGTTTTACAGAAAGATTATAATCTTGACCTTAAACTTTTAAGAAGACTCATAAGGGTAGAAACAAACAGAACAAAGAAAGCTCCGATATATGATCTTGATTATGACGTTCAGCTTAACGAAGCAATCAAAATTATAAACACAGAAAACTTTTCTTCTCTCGTTCGTTCTACAAAAACATTAAAAGAACTTCAGGAAGCAGTTGTTCTTGAAGAAGATCAAAAGAAGACAGCAGAATAATAAATGCGCCAGTTTGTTATAGACACAGAACCAGATTCAAAAGGACTTGTAAATCTTACGGGAAAGGATTACAGATATATCCGTCAGGTTCTGCGTCTTAACGTCGGTGATATGATAAAAGCGGCAGTAAAAGACAGAACAGTCGATGCAACTTTATGCCGCATAGATGAAAGTAAAAAAATAATTACACTTCAGTTATGTGATACACAGAAAAAAATTACAAACAACGCCGATAAAACTGACAGCGCGAGGATTACAAATAACGCATGTGTTACAAATAACGCGCGACCTGAGTTTTATCTTCTCCAGTTTATTCCTAAGCCTCAGAAAATGGAACTTATTATACGCCAGGCTGTAGAAGAAGGAGTAAGTGTTATAATTCCTGTAATCGGAGAATACACACAGAAGGGCTCAGAAAAAAGTCTTACGAAAAAAACTTCTTCTGATACAGAACGGCACGACCGCATGACAAGAAGTGACCGAATCGAGCGCATAATAAAGGAAGCAAGACAGCAAAGCGGATCTCCTGTAGAAACAAAAGTTTTTGAACCTGTTAATTTAAAAGATGCGCTCGAAATTATTAAAGACAAAGTCGACCACACGAATGAAGAAAATAAAAAAAGTGTATGCATTTCGCTTTATGAAAGAAATGAAGACAGCGTTTCTGTTTTCGAAGCGGTCGGAAGACAGAAAAAAGAAGGCAGCATAGGATTTGCGGTCTGTGCCGTGGGCTCAGAAGGTGGTATAAGTCCTGATGAAATACAGTTGCTAAAAAATGCAGGTTTTAGTACAGTACATTTAGATGTAAATATATTACGATGTGAGACGGCAAGCCTTTACGGTATGGCTGTTTTGCAGACGGCAGTTTTAGAGGGGAATGTATGGCAGTTGAACGAATAAGTATTTTGGGTGTACCTGTTGATATCTGTAATCCAGAAGATTTTGAAAATCAGATTCTAGAATTACTTGCCCGTCCCGGTGCAAAGCAGATTGTTTTTCTTAACATCTGGGGGCTTTTAAAAGCGCGCGGAAAAAATAATTTTGCAGAATGTGTTCATAGTGCAGATCTTGTCCTGCCGATTTCAAAAAGCATTTTAAAGGGAGCTGCTTTCTTAAAAAAGAATGTTCCTGTAAGATACAATCCTTTTCCTGCTGTAATAAATCTTCTTACAGTTCTTGATTCGCATTATAAATCCATTTACTTTTTAGGCGGAAGAAAAAGAATTCTCCAGAAGGCTTCTGGTAACGTTAGAAAAACTTTTCCTAACCTTCATATCGTAGGAAAATATTACGGTCACTATCCTAAAGCAATGGAAGATAATATCATTCAGGCAATTTACAAGGCTTCGCCGTCTCTGGTTCTTATGTCAGAAGGTGTTAAAGAAAAAGACTGCTGGTCATACACGAGACGCAACAGATTTTCAAACAGTATTTTCCTTTACTACCGCGACTGCCTCGGAATTTTTTCTGAACACACAAAACGAATTAATGAAAAGACATTCGAAAAGGGAAGAGAAATCTGGCACGAGATTTTTAGAAATCCGTTTAAAATTTTCTTGATTTTTCCGTATATCTATTATAAAATTTTGTTAATCTGGTATCGTCTTGCAGAAAACTAAATTTTTTGCAGGTAAAAAAGTAGAAAATTGGAGAAAGTTTTTTATTCATTAAATCAGGATAACCCTGAACTGAATACTTTTTGTCGTTATCTGGTCGATGAAAGTTCGAAAATGGTTTTCCTTAATCAGGAAAAAAATATTTCTGACGCAGAGAAAAAACGTATTCTGGAAAATGCCACATTTACAGATTTTTCATATTCACTGTTTCGTGACAGAAAAAGCGTAAATCTTTACAAAGATCTTCCTGTAAGCTCGATAAATTTTGTTTCTGATTTTGTCGAAGCTGAATCAAAGAAGGCTCCCGCTAAAATCGAAAGAATAAAAAAGAATTTCGATGAAGAATTTGATGATGAGATAAGAAGGAACAGAGCTTTTTCTGGTATCATCGGAAACTGTGAGCAGATTAAACAATTAAAGCGTAAAATCTATCATGTTAAGGACAAGGAGTGTAAGGTTCTGTTTTTAGGCGAAAGCGGAACCGGTAAATCAAGTTCTGTTCATGCGCTTCATAAAGCAGGCATATACAAAGATAAAAAACTTGTAAGCCTTAATGTCGGTGCACTCCAGAAAGATCTTGTAGAAACTACGCTGTTCGGTTCTGTTAAAGGAGCTTATACCGATGCAACAGACAGAAAAGGACTTATAGCCATTGCAGAAGACGGAATCATTTTTCTTGATGAGATTGGTGAGCTTCCGCTTGAGTGTCAGATAAAACTTCTTCGCATATTTGATGAAGGTATTTACAGAAAAGTAGGAAGCGATAAAGAAGAAAAAACATCTGCACGTTTTGTTTTTGCAACAAACAAAGATTTAAAGAACATGGTAAAAGAAAAACAGTTCCGCGAAGATCTGTACTGGAGAATCGCGGAGTTTATTATAGAGATTCCGCCTTTAAAAGAGCGAAAAGAAGATATTCTTCTTCTTGCAGATTATTTTATTGATATGATTAATATAAAAGATCACAGCAGAAAATTTCTTTCACGTTCTGCAAGAGATAAAATTCTTTCATACGACTGGCCGGGTAATATCCGTGAACTTCAGACATGCATAAAGATGGCAACAATATGTTCAAGAAAAGATGAAATTTCTGCAAGCGATGTAAATTTTATTTGACAGAACTTATGGTGCAGAATTTATTTTGACGAAAGCCCCTTTGCTTTTGTAAAAATTTTTTCAAGGTATTTTGTTTCGCCTTCTGAAAGAGAAGCGCGCGAAAGAATGTCTTTCCAGAATCTTTTCTGGTCTTCTTTTCCTGCAATCTTAAAAAAACCGATTGACTCAAGACTGTCTGTAACAAGGTCTACTGTTTTATCAAGGCGTTCAAGACTTATCGGCGTAAAACCAGAGCCTGTAAAACCTGTTCTTGTTTTTTCTGCCTGGCGAAAAAGATGATAACAGATAATCTGTACGGCATGAGAAAGATTGAGCGATGCAAAACCTTCACTCGATGGAATCGTCACAGCTCCCGTACATTCATTTAATTCATCGTCGGTAAGGCCTGTTCTTTCATTTCCAAAGACGAAAGCCGCCCTTGCGCCTTGCTGCGTAAGGCTGTCCGCTCTTATTGCAATTTCTTCAGGGAAATAATATTTGTCACGGCGCTTTTTTCCCTTTCTTCTGGTTGTTCCAAGCGCAATCGAGCAGTCAGATATAGCCTCGGTTATACTGTCATAAAAGCGGCAGTTTTCCCATATTTTATATGCATGGATTGCAAGAATCCTTACTTTTTCGTCGTCATAATCTGATTTTTTGCCCACGATTCTGAGGCAGCTTATTCCGTTGTTGGCCATAGCCCTGCAAGCCGAGCCTATATTGCGGCTTTCGTCCGGGCGGTCAAGAATAATGCAGATATTGTCCAAATTCATAGGGTAAATATACTTTTTTTTGCAAATTTGGACAACTTGAAACCCTCTCCGAATAAGTCAAAAATCTCTAAATTTTTGACTTATTCATTTGACAATTTAGTGATATTAGAATATCATTAAATATATATTTAAAGTAGGTGGCCTTACTAGAGGGAGATATATGACTAACAATAACAATCTCGTACCGGGTTTTAACGATGAAAAAGATGATAGTTTAAAGATTTCACTTGATAAAGTTGATGACGTCCCAAACTGTCTGTCTATTATTTTGAACGGCTACGTTGATACGTATAATTCAAGTTTTTTCCAGAAACGAATTGCAAAAGTTGTAGAAGCAGGCTATGTAAACTTAATATTTAACTGTGCCGCATTGAACTATGTTTCATCAACCGGTATCGGTTCTTTTACAGCATTCTTAAAAATGGTAAAGCCAAAGGGTGGGGATATCGTACTTCTCGAAATCCAGCCTAAAGTTTATGAAGTATTCCAGCTCCTGGGATTCTCCCAGTTCTTTAATATCAAAAACTCTACAGAAGAAGCAGTTACTTACCTTAAGAGCGGAGCTCCAACAGTAAGCAGCGTATTCCCTAAGGTATTTGCATGCCCTGTATGCTCAAAACGCCTCAAAGCTTCCCGTGCAGGAAGATTCCGCTGTTCTGAGTGTAAATCGATCCTTGCAATCGATGGACAGGGGCAGGTGTTCCTGGGCTAATTAGAGTTCATCATCCTTATTTGTTGATTCATACTTTTCCTCAATGCCTGTGGATAACTTGTGAAAAAAATGTTTGGAATTGTGGAAAAGTCTAAAATCTCCGTATCATTCTGATTATTTTTTGAAGAAAATTTAAGTATTTTTTAAGAACTCCTTGTAATTCCTTGTATTATAAGGAATTAACTATAGTGCCGTTTTTTTGTCTAATTTATTATAAAACATAGAAATAACTTGTATAGTATAAATAATGTCAGATTTTATGTTGATAAACTGTGGATAACTTTGGGGATAACTTAAGGAACAGTATAAATCTGATGAGTCAGTGCCGGTTTACTGCATAATATGGAGTTTTTAAATAAAATTCAGCATAAAAGCCCCGGATTTTCCTTTTTTTGATAAATTCGTTAGACTATGTTTTGATATCGTGGTATTCTATTAATAATCATGAAAACGTTTTTTTCTGTACTGGTTTCATACATATTGCTTTGCCTGGTTGGTGTTGCTCTTACTTCTTCATTGATAATGATATACATGGGATGTATCAGGTTTGTCGTAGGGCAGCCTTTAAATCTTTTTTCACTTGAGGCATTAAAAGCAGGTTTTGAAATTTCACTTCCGCTCGTTATGATTTTTATTCCGATGTTTCTTGTCCTTTCTCTCATAAGGCATTCAAAAAAGAACAGGTTTATCGGCATCGTAACTTCGGCAGTACTTATCGGCGCCTCATGGATTATTGGAATGCCGCTGATTTTAAAATCGTTCAATGTAAATGATAATATCGAAAAGATAAAACCAGAAAGACTTTCTGCAGGATATTTTCGTCTTTCGGATAATGCCCTTTATTATTTTACAAACGTTGACTCTGAGTTTCGTGTTGAAGGAATCGTAATTGATCTTGGAAAAATTGCAAAAGAAAACAGTTCATTTAAAGTAATCGAAAATGAAGTAGTTACAATTGAAGAAGCAGGATATTTTTCTGACATACTCGTAAAGCGTGTTATAGAAATTCCGCCTTTACTAAGACAGAGCCTTATGGATCTTTACAATATCGGAATCGCTGCAAAAAAAGCTGCTGATACTTCTTTTTTAAGCTGGCTTTTTTTCTGTACATTCATAATGGCACTGGTTTTTGTTTTTGCACTTGCAGATGCAAGCAGGTGGCGTCTTATAAGCGCATTCTTTGTTGTAATTGGGACAGGACTTGTTTTAAAAGCTAATGCCATATGCTACGGAATTTCTTATTACAAAACTTTTATTCCGTTTTTACCGCAGGTTGATGAAAAATTAAGTTCAGCAGGTTCTCTTGCTGTTGTAATAAATTGTGCGCTTGCAGTTCTTTTTGTAATAATTGGTCTTGCAGGAAAGATAAGACATGGCTCAAGAAAAACAGGAGATGATGAATGAAAAAAATATTTATCAATCTTTTAGTATATACTTTCCTTGCAAGCCTCGCCAGTTTTTTAATCGGTGCGTTTTTATTTAAAGTTCCGGTTTTGAATATGTCTGATATAATGCACTACAGATTCAACAACGGTTTTCTTTTTATGTTTGAGGTAATGCCTTCTGCTGTTGTCACAGGTTTTCTTGTCGGATGTGCAGTTTCGTTTGGCGATGTAGAAGCTTCGGCCTATGCGCGTTTTTCAAGTTCTCTTGTAACATGTTTTCGTGATGTAATTATCATAGTTGTGTTTGCTACATTTGGACTTTCGTTCTGTCATGATGTTTTTATTCCGGCTTTACAGCAGAAAAAAATTGAATATGAGCAGAAACTTGAAACAATCAGACGTTATAAGCTGCTTGCAGAAAACTACATGGAACGCAAGGGAGAAAAGACTGAATATGCAAAACTTGCATTCTTTTATTTTAAGAAGATAATTGAACTTGATCCTTCGAACAAAGAAGCAGCTGTTCGTGCAAAAGAAGCAGAACTTGCCGCTGCATCCGGTTTGGAAAAAACTAATTCAGAAAAAAAAGATTCTGCTGTTACTTCTGACCTTTCTTTAATCGGAGAAGCTGAGCCGATTGATTATACAGAAATAGATAAGATGAAAGCTTCGTCAGTTCATGAACTTGTTCTTGAAGCAGAAAAACTTTTTGATGCAAAAGATTATCTTGGAGCACATTATTATGCGCAGGCAGCGATAAAGATTGCAGATGAAAAAGATATAAATCTTGCAGATGCAAAATCGATTGCAAACGAGGCATGGAATATTCTTTCAGAAACGATTGCAGAAGAACCGACAGAAGAAAATATGTTCTTTAGAAAAAAAGTTGAAGGATATAAGAAACTTAATTCAAATGATATTCTCGGCGCATATTATATCTTTCAGTCTTTGAATACTAAAAAGATTGAATATGGAAGAGACCCTGACGTAAAGCGTTATTTAAATGATGCACGTGACAGACTTTCAAAGGAATATTTCTTTACGGATGAAACAATTGATAAGGATGCATTTGAAAGTGCAAAGAACGTTTATTTTGCTTTAAAGCATAAAGATAATTCTTATGACATATTCTACATAAAAGGAATTACGGATATCAATAATACCGGAAAGCTTGTGCGTTATCTTCGCGAAGTTCATATTTATTCGTTTGATCAGTATGGAGATTTTGTAAAGGCAGCTTCGGTTCCATATGCAAAAATGCTTGCCTGCGATATAAAGCAGATTATGGGCGAAAAAGAAATCGAAGAAAAAGGAATCGATGCAAAATGGAAGACAGTTCCGCGCCTTTTACTGTGCTCTGTAGACCGTGATGTTGAAGGCTTAAGACTTTCTCCTTCGTACGTAGACAAAAATTACGAGACGGTTGAGGGACCTAACCAGATGCTTCTTGCGATGCCTTATAATGATTTTACGGTTTTGAGTCAGTGTGCTGATGGAAATCATAAAATGAATTTCTGGACAATGAGTAAGATGAAGCTTTCTGCTTCTTCATACGGATATTCTGATGAAATAATCATACAGACTGTCCTCTCGAGTGTATTCTATCCGTTTATGATTTTTATCATACTCATACTCTGCGCTTCTATCGGATGGAACTACAGACTTATACGCGGAACAATGTTTAAGTTTGTCTGGGTTTTTATAATTCCTCTGTTTAATGTAATCATGTACGGTGCAATCGGTTTTATGGAATTTCTTGTTAAGCTTTTAAACTTTATCTTTATGGGAATTGCCGGTACGACTTTTGCACTTTATCTCGGAATTGTTTTCTATCTGTTCTGGGTTTTTATTGTCGGATTCCTCTTCCTTTCGAGAAAAGGCGACTGATTATTTTTTTATAATTTTTAGTTATTTTTTTTAAGGAATTTATTTTATATGGACGTCATTCAGAAATTTTTTAGCGATATAGAAAAAATTAAAAAACATAACAGAGATTCTTCTGGAAAATTAAACATGAGCGCAGTTGTTTCTCAAATTGAAAATCTTTTTGAAACAAACAACAGAGGGTTTTGTGATCTTCCGCATACACTTGTAGAATACTGGGAAAAAAAATATGTTAATGCAGAACTCGATGGTGGTGCAGAAGATTTAAGCCGCGAATGCATCGATAAGCTTTGTGCAATGCAGGCATTTTTAAATAACGATGACGAAACTGACTGTCTTACAGACGAAGACTGGCGCGAAATGGCGGATGCCGTAAATTACGAAGCAGAAGTTCTTGATATGGATATCTTAAGTCAGATGATGTCGACTCTCGTAGAAAAGCAGGCGCTGTAATGGATTTTTATTCTTCATGCACTCAGTGTCCGAGAAAGTGCGGTGTAAATAGGAATGAACGCGCAGGCTTTTGCGGAGAAAAAAAAGAAATTAAAATTGCAAGCGCATGCCTACACTTTGGCGAAGAGCCTTTAGTTACTGTTTTTGGCGGAAGCGGAACAATTTTTTTTACAGGCTGTACACTGCGCTGTTCTTTCTGCCAGAATTACCAGATTTCACAGCAGGGAATGGGACGCGAAGTTTCAAAAGAAGAATTTATAAAAATCTGTCTTGATTTACAAAACGAAGGAGCAGAAAATATAAATCTTGTTACTGCAAGTCATGTTATTCCGCTTGTTGCAGAATATTTAAAAGCTGCACGGGATGAGGGAGTAACGGTCCCGTTTTGCTGGAACAGTTCTGCATATGAAAGTGTAGAAAGCCTTGAACTTTTAAAAGGTCTTGTTACAATCTGGCTTCCTGATTTAAAAACAATAAATGCAGATTTAGCACACAAATTATTTGAAGCACGCGATTATCCAGAAACTGCTTTAAAGGCTATAAAGTGGATGATAGAAAACAATCCTCTTAAAATAGAATTAAAAACAGGTATAGATAAAACTACAGGAAAGAAAACAGAAAAGGAAAAAATTTTAAGCGGTGTAATTGTCCGTCATCTTTTTTTGCCTGGACGTTTTTCTGATACGGCAGACACTCTTGAATGGTTAAAAAAGAATGCAGATAAAAAAGCAGTGATTTCTCTTATGTCGCAGTACACACCGGTTCCGTTTAAAGAAGATGATGAGCATCTTAACAGGAGAAAAAAGGCTCTGGAAATAATAGAAAACAGACTTGTGTCAGAAGAAGAAGATGCAGATTTAAAAGACCTTATAGAGGCCTACGATTTTGACTATCTTTTTTACCAGGATTTATGCCAGGATACAGAATGGCTCCCTGATTTTAGCAGAATTCAGCCTTTTTCTAATGCGCTGGCAAAACCGGTATGGAGTTGGACAAATTAATACCGGAGGCCTGCCACTTCGCTTTGCTCGTAAGTGCTTTCCAGTATTTTTTCTGCTGCGCTTTATCAGATTTTATTTCATTTGATACATAATTTATGACTCATTTGTCCAATTCAGCGTGAATCTTAATTTCAACATAAAAAAACCTTGACTTTATTTCTATCTAAACATAAAATAGGAGTATGGACTTAAGAACTGTACTAACACCGGAAACGGTAAACCTTCACTTGAAAGGTAAGACGAAAGAAGAAATTATTGACGAAATGCTGGATATCCTCGTAAGCGCAGGTAAAGTAAGCGATAAGGCTGCTGCCCGCGAATGTGTTCTCGAACGCGAAACAAAGATGTCTACAGGTATGAAGCACGGAATCGCAATTCCGCATGGAAAGACAGATACTATTTCTGATTTGGTAGCCTGCATCGGTATTTCTGACAATCCAGTTGATTTTGACTCGCTTGATCAGGAACCTTGCCGTATTTTTATCATGACGTTGTCACCTGTAAACAAAACAGGACCACATCTGCAGTTCCTTGCAGAAGTAAGCCTTTTATTTAAGAGTGCAGAAAAGAGACAGCAGATTCTTGAAACACAGGACAAAGCAGAAGTTATCAAGATTTTAACTGAATAGTTATATTGCCCTGATTTTATGGAAAAGCCTTTATGCACCGCATAGAGGCTTTTTTAGTATAAGTCCACAGTATTAAAAAGAGGATTGTTAATTAACAAAATGAAACTTGAACCATTATTTGAAGTAAAACAGAACGAGCTTTTTACCGTCCAGGGTACAAAAGTTGAATTAAACCTTAAAGCCATCAATGACATAAAAACAGAAATTCCTTCTGACAAGAATTTTATATATAACATCGTAATTGAACGCACTGCAGTCGAAACCGAGCCTGAGTGCTATAACGAAGAATATCTGGCTTCCTTGAGGGATTTTCTAAAGAAGCTTGAAGAAGACGGTATGTTTGCCATCCTTAACATTGTTCCGGGTAATGATAAAGGCGGAATTTTAATAAAAGAGAACGGAGCAGACAGCGAAGAAGCTGCAGCATACATTGCATGTATTAACCACACCGCGCGCCGCGTTAAAGACTGCGTAAGTGTTGCGGGCATCTGGATCGACAGTGATTTTGCAGCCGTTGACGGAGCTGATAAAGTAATGCTTCTTGAAGATGAACTATTAAAAAAGCATGCACAATATGTGTTCTTTGCGTCGGATAAACTACGCGGCGCGCTTTCTGGGCTTTCGGATGAGTACATGCAGAAGATAGTATTTGCAGGGTAAAATACGTGATTATTTGCGAAATTTTCATAAAAATGCTAGAAAATAGCGAAAAAAGTAGCAAATTTCATTAAAAAACAGGTATTTTTGCTTGATATTTTAGATTTTTTATGAAAAAATAGTGCCATTGTACTGAAAACAGATGGGAGATTTTAATGACAGATTCTAATTATTCAGAATTCCGTACAACCATTTTCGGCACTTTTATTCTTAGCTTTGTGCTTTTTGCAATCGGGCTTTCAATTGTTCTTTTTTGCCCGGCCGGAAAACCAGAAGTTTCGTCTGCAGAGGGAGAGATTATAGCAGAAGACGTTCCGCAGAACGTAGCACTCGAAATTGCATGTACGGCAAATTTTTTAACAGATTCATACAATGCCATTGATTTTGTTCCGGGAGTTAACAGTTTATATATCCTGGAGTTTTTAAATCTTACAAAGGCTGCAACAGACGACAAGGGTCTTGAGTATTACAGAAATCCTCAGACACGTGGGGCAGTTGAGTGGTTCTATATCCGCATAACAGGAAGCCGTGATACAGCTCACGCAATCCTCGAAGCAGCAGACCGCGAAAACATTCCGCTTAGTCTTGCGTTTGCCCTGGCTTATACAGAAAGCCGCTACAATCACTATGCGCGCAATACGAACACAAACGGTTCGATTGACCGCGGACTTTTCCAGCTTAACGACAGAAGCTTTCCTCAGCTTGAAGACGATGATTTTTACAGCCCTGTTGTAAGCGCTCAGTACGGAATGCGCCACCTGCGTTTTTGCCGTGCAATTGCTGGCGATGATCTTATCGCAGTTGCAATGTATAATGCCGGTGTTACACGCGTAAAGAACAACCAGACACCAAAATCAACTCTTGCATATGTGAGCAATATTGCCCGCTACCGTGCTTCTCTTGACGTTGAGTTTGAAAAGGAAGTCATTTCGCTCTACGAAGACGCTTTCCTTACTCCTGAACTCTAATCTGTTAAAATTTTGTGTTATTGTGAATTAAATCACAGTAACACAAAAAAATCACGTTTTTTTATTAAATTCCGCGAAAAACACCTTTTTAAGCAGCCTGTTTTGTTGACTGTATCTGACGAATTCTTTAAAGTATATTCAGCTTGTATTGTTAATTTTTTCACAGAAATTAAATAATCGGCGGGTATCAGAAAATGCGTAAGGTTTCGGAAGCGACAAGAAGAAGACTTGTAGAAATTGCTCAGATTTTGTCACAGACAAAGGAAAAGCGTATTACATCGGTTCAGCTTGAATCCCTTACAGGATGGTCTAATACGTCTATACGAAAGGATATTTCTGCAATTGAATACACGGGCGGTGTTTCGAACGGGTATGATACAGAAAATCTTTTAAAGGCAATCTGTGAGTCACTCGGAATCGCAAGTGACGAAGAGGATTCTAAAAAACGAGGAATTTTTCACAGGTGCTGTATCGTGGGACTTGGAAAGCTCGGGGCTGCTCTTCTGGAAAACAGTATTTTTTATGATACGGCTTATTCAATTATTGCAGGGTTTGATGCAAACGTAAACCGCACAGAAATTTTGAGCGCGTCTTTCCCTTTGTATCCGGCTTCTAAAATGAGCCAGATAATCCCTGAGCAGAAAATTGAGTATGCGATTTTAACTGTCCCGAATGAAAGTGCGCAGTCTATGGCAGAGCGTCTTGTTTCATGCGGAATCAAAGGCATCGTAAATTACACTTCTGTAATTTTGAGTCTTTCTAAAGATGTTGCGGTAGAAAATGTTTCTCCTGTAACAGCGATGAATAACTTAAGTGCAAAAATCAGCCTTGCTGATTTAAAATAAAAAAAACTGCTAATTCAAGGAGTTACGAATGAGTAGAGTATACAATTTTAGTGCAGGTCCATCTTGCTTACCTGAAGATGTTTTAAAAGAATGTGCAGCAGAAATGCTTGAGTACGGAACAACAGGCCAGTCTGTAATGGAAATGAGCCATCGTTCCAAGGCTTATGAACCTATCATTCAGGATGCAGAAGCAATGGTCAGAAAGCTTATGAACGTACCTGATAATTACAAGGTTCTTTTTGTTCAGGGTGGTGGTTCTACTCAGTTTGCAATGGTTGCAGAAAACCTCGGAATTAAAACAGGAAAAGCAGCTTACATCGAAACTGGTGTATGGGCAAAGAAAGCTGCAGCAGAAGCAAAAAAACTCGGTGTAGAAGTTGATATAATTGCTTCAAGCAAAGATAAGAATTATTCATATATTCCGCGTGTAGAAAAAGTAACAGGCGATTATGATTATGTTTATATTTGTATGAACAACACAATCATGGGAACTCATTATGAATATATTCCTGATACAGGAAACATTCCATTGGTTGCAGATATTTCTTCTTGTGTTCTTTCTGAACCGCTTGATGTAACAAAGTTCGGTATTCTTTTTGCAGGTGCTCAGAAAAACCTTGCACCTGCAGGTGTTACACTTGTAATCGTCCGCGAAGATTTGATTCCTGAACCAGAAGCTTGCCGCGCAGGAACTCCTACAATGCTTGCATACAAGACACATGCAGATAATGACTCTATGTACAATACACCTCCATGCTACACAATCTACGTTCTTGGAAAAGTTTTACACTGGATTGAAAAGAACGGTGGTGCAGAAGGTATGCTTAAACGCAATAAAGAAAAAGCAGATTATCTTTACAACTATCTGGATAACAACGAAGGAAACTTCTATCACGCAACTACAGAAGTTGGAAGCCGCTCATTGATGAACGTTCCGTTCCTTACAAAATATTCAACTGGTGCAACAGATGAAGCAAGCGTTGCAAAGGAAAAGGAAATCAATGATAAGTTTGTAAAAGAAGCTGCAGCTGCTGGTCTTGTAAACCTTAAAGGACACAGACTTGTCGGTGGTATGCGTGCTTCGATTTACAATGCAATGACACTTGACGGTGTTAAAGCACTTGTAGAGTTTATGAAAAAATTTGCAGAAGAAAATAAATAAAGAACGCCGCAAAAAAATATAGAGGTATAAATATGTATAAGATTTTAACTTTAAATAAAATTGCAGCATGTGGACTTGATACTCTTCCACGTGATAATTACGAAGCAGCTTCAAGTATAAGCGATCCTGATGCAATCCTTGTTCGTTCACAGGATATGCATTCAATGGAACTTGCAGGAAGCGTAAAGGCAGTTGCACGTGCAGGTGCCGGAACAAACAATATTCCTATTCCGCAGCTGACAGAAAAAGGAATCGTTGTATTTAACACTCCTGGTGCTAATGCAAACGCAGTAAAGGAACTTGTAATCCTTGCACTTCTTCTTTCGAGCAGGCCTGCTATCAAAGCTAATGCATGGGTAAACGGACTTGCAGGAAAGGGTGATGAAATTCCTGACCTGGCAGAAAAAGGAAAGAGCCAGTTTGTCGGACCAGAACTTAAAGGAAAGACACTTGGTGTAATCGGTCTTGGTGCTATCGGTGCAATGGTTGCAAATCTTGCAATCTCTCTCGGAATGGAAGTAATCGGATACGATCCTTTCCTTTCTGTAAACGCTGCCTGGTCTCTTGATCACAACGTAAAGCATGCAGAAACTCTTGATGCTGTTTATGCAAAAGCAGATTACATTACTATTCATGTTCCGCAGACAAACGATACAAAGGGAATGATTAACGCTTCTGCAATCAAGACTATGAAAGATGGTGTAAGAATCATCAACATCGCACGCGGTGGTCTTGTAAATAATGCAGATATTCTTGCAGCGCTCGAAAGCGGAAAAGTTGCTGCCCTTGTAACAGACTTTGCAAGCGAAGAACTTTTGAACAACGAAAAAATTATCTGTCTTCCACACCTTGGAGCTTCTACTCCAGAAGCAGAAGATAACTGTGCAGTTATGGCATGTAAACAGCTTCGTGACTTCCTCGAAAACGGAAACATCGTAAACTCTGTAAACTTCCCTAAGACTGTATGTGACAATCCTATTCCTGCAGGCGGAACACGCCTCTGTATCTGTCACAAAAATGTTCCTGATGTAATTTCTAAGTTTACAAAGATTCTTGGTGAAGCAAAACTTAACATTTCTGGAATGATTAACCAGGCTAAAGGTGAACTTGCTTACAACATTACTGATGTTGACGGAAAGATTCCGGAAGAAACACTTCGTGCTTTAGTCGGAATTGATACAGTAATTAAAGTTCGTCCGATTTTCGGCTAGTTTGAAAATAACAGATTAAACATAAAGGGGCTGCAACAGGGGTTTAGATAAGCTTAACCACTGTAACGCAGCCCTTTTTTTTATTCGTCAAAATCGCCTGTCTTGATTTCGTTTGTAATTCTTTTCCAGCTTTCGTATCTGTCTTCTGTTATGATTCCAGAATAAACTGCTTCAAGAATTTTACAGCCGGGTTCACTTATATGAGTACAGCTTGCACCAAATTTGCACTGGCCTATAAGAGGCTGCATTTCGCGAAAATATAATCCTACATCGTGATAATCTATTTCGTGAAGTATAAATCGTCTTATTCCTGGTGTGTCGATTATCGAGGCTGTGCGGTTTTTATCCAGTTCAATATGCATGAGTGAACCCATCGTAGTTGTGTGCTGACCGCGTCCGTATTTTTTTGACAGTTCATTTGTCTTTAAATTGTGTGAGCTGTCTAATACATTTACGATGCTTGATTTTCCGACTCCTGACTGGCCTACAAGAGCACTTGTTTTTCCTGCAAGTATCTCTGCAAGTTCAGAAATGCCGAGCCCTGTTTTTGTAGAAACTCGAAGAACTTTATAGCCAAGATTTTCCCATGTCGAAACGCGCTGTTCAAAATCTGCATCTTCTGCAGAAGCAAGGTCGCATTTATTGCACACGATGACTGGAGTAATTCCTGCGACATCTGACTGTATGAGTTCGCGGTCTATGAATCTTGGACGAAACGGTGGTTCATCCGGAGTTGTTACAAGGATTAAATAATCGAGATTACTTGCAAGAAGCTGCGGGGCTTTTCCTTTTATATTCCATCTTGCAAAAGTGTTTTTACGCGGAATTAACTCAAGCACCTGACCTTTTTCTTCGTTAATCGGATCTACTTCGATTTTTACATAATCGCCCGGAGCAAGCGGGTTGTAATAATTTTTGTCTGTCTTTATTACTTTGCCTTTTACGGAACACTGCCTTATGATTTTGTCTTCGCATTCACATGTAAATAAATTATTTGTTCCACTTAAAACGAGCGCGTTCATTCTTTTATTATACAGGCTTAAAGTTGAATGTGTCAAACTAAGGAAAAATTATGTAGAAAAATCTGATTCTTTAATTTATAATGAACGCATTAAATACCGCTGCCGCGGACAATTACAGGAGATATGAAAATGAAGGTTATTTTAATCAATGGAAGCCCTCGTCAGGACAGTAATACTCTTCTTGGTATTAAAGAAATGCAGAAGATTTTTAATCAGGAAAATATTGATACAGAAATTATTAATATCGGCAGCAAAGAAGTACGCGGCTGTATCGTGTGCGGTAAGTGCGGTCAGCTTGGTAAATGTGTTTTTGACGACATTGTTAATGAGGTTGCGAAAAAATTTGAAAGTGCAGACGGAATGGTTGTAGCATCTCCTGTTTATTACAGTGCCCCTAATGCTTCTGTTCAGGCATTGCTGCAGCGTCTTTTTTACAGTTCGCATTTTGACAAAACTATGAAGGTCGGCGCTTCTTTTGTATGTGCACGCCGTGGCGGTACAACATCTTCTTTTGATGTTCTTAATAAGTATTTTACTATAAGCGGAATGCCTGTAGCATCGAGCCAGTACTGGAATAATATTCACGGCGGAGCGCCGGGGCAGGCTGCAGAGGATAAAGAAGGAATGCAGACGCTCAGAGTTCTTGCTCGAAACATGAGTTTTTTAATCAAATCGATTGCACTTGGTAAAGAAAAGTATGGTCTTCCAGAAAAAGAAGAGCGTGAGTGGACTAACTTTATCTGATTAAAAAAGAAACTTTTTCGCTCATTAGATTTATTCAGCGTTGAAAAAAAATCAAATTCATACTATAATATGTATATGGGTGGAAAAATTTCTAAAAAGACTGCGGGTAAGACTGCAGCCAAAACAAAGTTGTCTGCAAAGACTTCTTCAAAGGTAAAATCAGCTTCTAAAACAACTACAAAGGCAGCAGCAAAAAAAACGGCTGATGTTAAAAAGACTTCGGTAAAAAAAGCAGCTATTCCAGAAAAGAAAACAGTTTCTGCTGTAAAAACTTCGTCATCAAGAAAAGTATATGACGAAAGCCAGATTAAACATCTTGATGCTCTTGAACACATCCGACTTCGTTCCGGAATGTATATCGGTCGTCTTGGAGACGGTTCAAACCAGAACGACGGTATATATGTTCTTCTCAAAGAAGTAATTGATAACTCAATCGACGAATTTATCATGGGTTACGGAAAAAAGATTGATGTATCCGTTAAAGATAATCGTGTAAAGGTTCGTGACTATGGCCGCGGAATTCCTCTTGGAAAAGTAATTGAGTGTGTAAGTGAAATCAACACCGGTGCAAAATATAATGATGATGTATTCCAGTTTTCTGTCGGAATGAACGGTGTAGGTACTAAAGCTGTAAACGCTCTTTCTTCATATTTCAGAGTAGTTTCTGTGCGCGACAACGAATGCTTTGAAGCAGTTTTTGAAAAAGGAAAGCTTCTTGCAAGCCGCAAGGGAAAGTTAAAGGAAAAACAGCCTAACGGAACTTTCTTTGAGTTTGTTCCGGATGCAGATATTTTTGGAAAGTATAATTACAATCTTGAATTCGTAGAAAAGAGAATGTGGAATTATGCTTATCTTAACGAAGGTCTTACGATTAGATTTAACGGTCAGGATTATCACAGCACAAATGGTCTTTTTGATCTTCTAAAAAAAGAAATCGAAGATACTTCTCTTTATCCGATCGGAAGCTATGTTGGAGAACATCTTCGCTTTGCATTTACCCATACGAACGGTTACGGAGAAAATCATTTTAGTTTTGTAAACGGTCAGTACACTACAGACGGTGGTACGCACCTTAACGCATTTAAAGAAGGTTTTGTAAAAGGTATAAATGATTTTTACGGAACTAACTATAAAGCCGAAGATGTTCGCGAAGGAATGGCGGCTGCAGTTCTCGTAAAGGTTAAGGATCCTGTTTTTGAAAGCCAGACAAAAAATAAACTCGGTAATACTGATGTAAGGGCATGGATTGTTCCGGAAGTTCAGTCAGGATTAAACGACTGGCTTCATAAAAATCCGGAAGCTGCAAAAAAAATCGAAGAAAAAATCAAGGCAAACGAAAAGCTTCGTACAGAGCTTTCTGCAGTAAAGAAAGAAGCAAAAGAAGCAGCAAAGAAAATAAGCATCCGTATTCCGAAATTAAAGGATTGTAAATATCATGTTCAGGATGGTGCTAAGGGCGATAACTCGATGATATTTATTACCGAGGGAGATTCTGCAACCGGTACGATGACTCACTCGCGTGATGCTTCGTTCCAGGCAATTTTCTCGCTTAGAGGAAAACCGGAAAACATGTGCGGCAAAAAACAGAGTGAGATTTACAAGAACGATGAGCTTTACCAGCTTATGATGGCGCTTGGAATCGAAACTGATGTAGAAAACTTAAAATATGCAAAGATCATCATTGCAACCGATGCCGATAACGACGGATACCATATCAGAAATCTTGTAATGACATTCTTCCTGGGATATTTTGAAGAGCTTGTTACGACAGGACGAGTTTTCATTCTTGAAACACCGCTGTTCCGCGTGCGAAACAAAAAAGAAAACATTTACTGTTATTCAGAAGATGAGCGCGATAAGGCACAGGCAAAACTTGGAAGGGGCGCAGAGACTACACGATTTAAAGGTCTTGGTGAAATTAACCCGACAGAGTTCAGACAGTTTATTAATCCGGAAACAATGCACTTAACGCCGGTAGAAATAAGTCAGTTAAAGACAGTTCCGCAGCTTTTAAATTTCTATATGGGTAAAAATACTCCGGAACGTCGTGCTTTTATCGAAAAACATCTGCTTTCAAATGCAGATATTGATGCGTGAGGAAAAGTAAATGGCATTTGTAAAAAATCTTTTTGATAAAAACTTTATTGAATATGCTTCTTATGTAATCCGTGACCGTGCAATCCCGGATCTTGAAGACGGTCTTAAACCGGTTCAGCGTAGAATCATGCACACACTTTTTAAAATCGACGACGGACGCTTTCATAAAGTAGCGGGAGTTGTCGGCGAATGTATGAAATATCATCCGCACGGTGATGCTTCTATCGGTGGTGCTCTTGTAGTTTTAGCAAATAAAGGGATCTTTATCGATAAACAGGGAAACTTCGGAAACATGTTTACAGGCGACCCTGCATCTGCTCCACGTTATATTGAGTGTCGTGTTCATCCTGTTGCAAAAGACTTTCTTTATAATCCTGATATTACAGAATATGTTCCAAGTTACGACGGAAGAAATACAGAACCTGTAGTGTTCCGCGCAAAAGTTCCTGTTGCACTTATAATCGGTGCAGAAGGAATTGCTGTAGGTATGGCAACAAAAATTCTTCCTTACAATTTTAAGGAAGTTCTTGAGGCAGAAATCAAATGTCTTAAAGGCGAAAAATTCGAAATCTATCCTGACGTACCGACAGGCGGTTTAATCGATGTAAGCAATTACAATGACGGAAACGGAAAAATCGTAACGCGCGCGAAGTTTGATATGAGCGATGAAAAGAAAATCGTAATTACAGAACTTCCTGTAGATACGACATCTGACAGCCTTCTTAACTCAATCGAAAACGCTTATAAAGCAGGAAAAATAAAGATTGGTGCAATCGATGACTTTACAACAGATCACTGTCAGATAGAAATCAAACTTCCACGCGGTGTTTATGCAAAGGATGTAGAAAAAGCACTTTATGCTTACACGGACTGCGAAAAATCGATTTCATGTTCAATGCTGGTAATCAAAGACAACATGCCTGTTGCAATGACTGCTACAGAAATCATCAAGTATTATGCAAAAAAATTAACTCAGATAATCAAGGATGAACTTGAGTTTGAACGCAATAAACTTACAGAAGAACTTCATGCAAGAACGCTCGAGCGTATCTTTATCGAAGAACGTATCTATAAGAAAATTGAATCAATGAAAACTGCAGAAGGCGTTTTAAAAGCTGTTAAAGACGGATTCGTACCTTTTAAGAAAGAACTTATAAGACCTGTAACTGACGAAGACGTAGAAACACTTTTAAAAATTCCTATCCGCCGCATTTCTTTATTTGACATTAATAAAAATAAAGATCAGGTTACTGCAATCAATGACCGCTTAAAGCTCATTGCTAAAAAATTAAAGAACCTTACTGCATGTGCAGTTGAATACCTCAACGGCATGATAGACAAGTTTAAACCAGAAGCACTTGTGCGCCGTACACAGATTGCAAAATTCTCTGCCGTAGAAGTAAAGAAAATCGTAAAACGCGAAACGCCTTTACGCTACGACGACAAAGGATATCTTGGAACAGGAATTTCTGGCGGAACAGAAGTTCTTAAGGTTACTCCTTACGACAGAATCTTCTTTGTCAGAAAAAGCGGTATTTACACAGTATGCGATGTTCCGCAGAAGCTCTTTGTTGACAGCGGAATGTGGTACTGTAATTACGCAGATAAGGATATTATCAATGATACGCTCTTTACAATCATTTATCGTGATCCAAAAACACAGTATGCTTATATCAAGCGCTGCCGTGTAGCAAGCTGGATTATGAACCGCGACTATATGTTTGCACCAAACGGAATGGAAGTCCTTCATGTTGATACAAGAAAGAACTTTAAGTTTACGCTGCATTATATTAAAAAGCCGCGTATCACAAAGCTCGAAGAAAACTTTAAGACAAATGATTATCAGGAAAAAGGCTTAAAAGCTCAGGGTGTTCGTCTTACAAACAAAGCCGTTGATAAAGTTGTAGTAGAAAGTTCGCAGAAAGAACTTTTTTAATTCATAAAAATCTGATGCGTTATGAATATTCTTAAACAGAATGTTAAAACAGAATTAAATGTAAAAGGCTCGCGTTTTATAAGTGAGCTTTTTGCATGCGATTCTCAGAACGAGGCGCGTCAGATTTTAAAACAGCAGAAAGAAAAATACCAGGATGCAACCCACGTATGTCACGCATTTGTAATAGGAAAAGCCTGCGAAGTTCTTGGAATGAGTGATGACGGCGAGCCTGGAGGAACTGCCGGTCGCCCGATGCTTGATGTATTAAAGGGCTGTGGCATTACAAACATCATGCTTACAGTTACCCGCTACTTTGGCGGAACTTTGCTTGGAACAGGAGGGCTTGTAAAGGCATACGGAGACTGCGCAAAATCTGCAGTAGAAAAAGCAGTACAGGAAAATGCAGTCGAAGAACTGTTAGAAAAAAAAGATTTTACATTCAGCGCTTCATACCAGCTTTACGAAGTTATAAAACGTCAGATAAAAGATTATAAACTTTATGACCTTGAAGAAAATTTTTCTGATACAGTTAATTTAAAAGGAAAAATCCTTGCAGACCAGTATGATGATTTTTCTGCAAGGATTAAAAATCTGTCTTCGGGACAAATCGTACTTTAGTTATTTAGAAAACTTTTCCTGTTTTAAGATTAATTGTCTGTCCTGGTTCAAGAACAATTTTAGTATTGGATGGCGTAAAAGAATATTCTTTGTGCTGGTTTAAGCTTGGATCATTATACTGATGAAAAGGAATATTTACTTTTGCACCAACTATATCTGCAATTTCTGTTGCTTTCTTTGGTGTCATAGTATAAAGACCATCTATTGGATAAAAAGCATAATCAATTGTACGGCTTGATAAATGACTAAAGTCTGTGACATAAGACATATCGCCGCTTTGCAAAACGGTAATTCCGTCAAAGGAGATAAGGTATCCGACTCCAACACCTGTAGGATGATACTTTCCCCCTATAGGAACAGCTTCGATTGTAACGTCTTTTATTTTAATGGTTTTGTACTCATTATCTACAAGAGCTTCTTTGTTTGTAATTTCTATGCATGTTTTTTTTCTCTGTAAATCTTTTCTTGGAAGATGTTCTTCGTGAGAGTGTGTTACAAGAACTAAATCTGCTTTTTCAGAAAAATCACCGTATAAAGATCCCGGGTCAACATAGACTACAGTTCCAGCCTTTGTTTTTATTTTAAGACTTGCAACACCTTCAAAGGAAAGCGTAAAATTTTTCCTGTTATTTTTGCCGCAACCTGTTATAAAAACCGATAAGCTCATCAAAAAAAGAACAGCTAAAAGTCTAAATTTTTTATTACTCATAGAAGCTCCTTCGTTTATGTATAATTTTATGTGGTTATTGAATTAAATTCCACGAAAAAAAATCCCTGCAGACTAAATTGGGGATTTTTCTGCAAGGATAATAAATATGTCTCTAGGACAGTAAAATCTGTACGATTTTAGATTCCATAAATTACATCGGGATCGGCCTGTTCCATGTAATTCTAAAACCTACTGTCTTAAACTGCCCTGAGGCATAATTTAATTCTTTGTTCGTACTCTTTCCGGCTCTTGCAGCATCAAAGTAGCTTCCGCCACGATAATATCTGCTCTTGTCTTCGCGTTCATTCCAAACCCATTCGAAAACGTTTCCAGACATGTCATAGATTCCATATCCGTTTGGAAGTAACTGTGCAACTTCGTGTAAAACTCCGCCGCTGTTACAGTCTGTCCATGCAACAGAATCAAGATCATCGCTTCCAGAGTATATGTGTTTTCCGCCGCCCTGGAATGCAATATCCCATTCTTCCATTGTAGGAAGTCTAAATCCATCTGCGCTCATATCAAGTACGATGTTTCCTTCGATGCTTTTTCCTGTGTGTGGAACATAATCCCAGTCATCAGGATTTGAACTTGAATCTACTGTATAGCAAGGCTTTTTACCAAGAAGAATGCTTAACTTGTTGCAGAAAACCACTGCATCATAGTAACTTACAGTTTCAACAGGATAGTTATCACCCTTTGTAGTTGAAGGATTTGTTCCTGTTACAGCTTCATAAAATTTCTGTGTAATTTCTGTCTTTGTGATACAGAAACTGTTGTCAGGAATTTCTACGATTCCGATAGAAACCTTATTTCCTAAATCAATTTTAGGACCCTTGTCACCGCATGAAAACAGGATAAAAGAAACTCCTGCCATAATAATTAAAGCCATTGTGTTTTTAAAGCTTTTCATAAGTACCTCCGTTTTTTTTGCGCCGCGTCTTTAAGCAGCTTTCTTATGATTGTAATTTATCACAGATAGGGGAATATACAACGGATAATATTGACTACGATTATGTCGATATTGATATTTTAATCAAAAAAGATAGCCAAAATGGGTAAAATATATTAATATATTGATTATGGAAGCATACAAACACGAAAACATACTGCACAAGCGGCAGTTTGACCTGCAGTTTTCAATAAGATTTGAAACTGTTGATGACGTTAATTTTTATTCACCTTTTCACTGGCACAATCATATCGAGATTCTTTATCTGATTGATGGTGAAATTGATTTTAAAGTTGAACAGAGGAAATACCGTCTGTGCTCCGATGATATGATCATCGTTAATTCAGAAATGATACATTCTTCAAAACTGTGCGGTCATGCAAATTACATTCTCTTTCAGGTGCCGTTGAGCGCGTTTGAAGGAATCTATGAAGACATCGAAAAAGTTCGCTTAAAGGAAAAACCGGATTCTGCAGAAACAAAACAGCTTGTGTCATGCCTTACGAAAATGCTTTCATGTGTTGATGACAAAAAAGAAGAAAGCCGCGTAAAATTTATTTCTCTTCTTTACGATTTTCTTTTTGTTCTTCTTTCTTCTTATCAGGTTGAACGGAATAAAAACGCAGGATCTTTTGTAAATTCCGGCATAAACAGAATATCACCTGTAATGTCTTATGTAGAAAAAAACTTTCGTTCAAAAATATCACTTTCTGATGCGGCAGACATAATAAATGTTACGCCAGAACACTTGTGCAGGATTTTTAAAAAATATACAGATATGACTTTTAACGATTATCTTATGTCACTTCGCATATCTGCTTTTTACCAGGCACTCCAGACTACCGACAAAAAGATTTCTGTGCTTCTAGAAGAAAGCGGAATAACAAATTATAAAGTTTTTATACGCGAGTTTAAAAATACATTCGGAAAAACTCCCGAGATGATAAGAAATGAAAGAAAGATGATGTAAAAAAAAAACTGTCCGTCTCCGGGCAGTTTTTTTACTCTATAACCTGTTACAGAACTATTTTACGAATTCTTTCTTTAAGAAATCAAGATCAAGTTCAGGATAAAGAACGTGGCTGTTTAAAAGCTTGTTAACTCTTTCGCGAGCTTCTTTCTGAACTTTTGGATCAAGTTCAATTTTACCTTTTGCAGGTTTACCATCTTTTGCAATTCCAGGTTTTGTTCCGCGAAGAACAAAGTCAATGATAGAAGCAACTTCTTTCATGTCATCTTCGTTCATTCCGAGAGTTGTAAGAGCTGGTGTTCCGATTCTTATTCCTGATGTCCACCATGCACCGTTCTTGTCATAAGGAAGTGCGTTTGCATTTGCAGTTACACCGCACTGGAACAATGCAGCTTCTGCCTGTTTTCCTGTAAGACCGTAAACTGTTACATCGCAGAGCATAAGGTGATTGTCTGTTCCGCCAGTCTGGAGAGGCATGCCGTATGATTTGCATCCTTCTGCGAGAGCCTGTGCGTTTTTAACAACCTGATGTGCCCATGCCTGATATTCTTTTGTATTTGCTTCTTTAAATGCAATTGCTTTTGCAGCCATTACATGAGGAAGTGGTCCACCCAATACCATCGGACAACCTTTGTTTACGTATTCTTCAAATTCTTTTTTGCAGAGAATCATGGCACCACGTGGTCCACGTAATGTTTTGTGTGTTGTAGTAGTAACGATGTCTGCCCATTTTACAGGATCAAAATCGCCTTCAAAAACTTTTCCTGCAACAAGACCTGCAAAGTGTGCCATATCAACCATCAATACTGCTCCGCATTTATCTGCAATTTCGCGGAATCTTTTAAAATTGATTTTTCTTGGATAAGCAGAGAAACCTGTTAAAAGAATTAAAGGTTTAACTTCCATTGCCTGTTTTTCTATTGCATCGTAATCAAGAAGTCCTGTTTCTTTATCAACACCGTAAGGATGACTTTCGAACATTCTTGCTGATACATTCATTTTATAACCATGAGTAAGGTGACCGCCGCATGAGTAGTCGAGTCCCATAAGTTTCTGATTTCCAAAACGTTTTCTGAGCATGTCAAACTGTTCTGCTGTAAGATCGTTAAGAGATTTTACACCGAGTTCTTCGAGAGTAGGTGTTTCTACTTTTGCAGAAAGGATAGCCCAGTATGCAACGAGGTTTGTGTCTGCACCTGAGTGTGGCTGAACATAAGCATAGTCAGCACCAAAAAGTTTCATAGCTTCTGCTGCTGCAGTTTTTTCTACTGCATCAACGTTTACACATCCGCCGTAATAGCGGTGTTCCGGATATCCTTCTGCATATTTATCTGTAAGAAGATTTCCCATTGCTGACTGAACGCTCAAAGAACAGTAGTTTTCACTTGCAACGAGCTTTAAGTGACTGCGCTGATTTTCAAGTTCGTTTACGATGCTTGCTGCGATGTCCGGTCCAACTTTTGCAACCTGTTCAAGGTTTGCGACATACGCTGTCATTGCAGTATTTGGTTTTCCGTTGCATGAATTAAGATAATTTTCTAAAGGTGTAGCCATTTTTGACCTCGGTAATTGGTTATGATAGATTTGCTTAATTTAGTGATAAATTGAACTATATACTAATGAATTTAAGGCTATTTTTCAAGCATCCGGGGATTTTAGTTTTTAAGGATTCCCGCGGATCAGCGCGTCCGCGGATTTTAGTTTTTAGTCTGTAAGCGTGCTTTTGGGAAAAATAAGAAGTCCGATTACACCAAAATAGGCAAGTGTAAGGATTCCCCAGAAAAGCATGATTGCACCGCAAATCCACATAGATTCTATTGCGGCAGGAAAGAAAATATTTATGACGAGGGCTGCAAAATTGCAGAAATTCTTTGCAGATGTTGTCTTAAGCTTTGTTACGCATGCCTTGTTAAGCCAGATGTGTGTAAAAACGAGCATCGAAAGGAAAAGGAGCGGTTTTACGAAAAGATAAAACGGTGAATAAGGCTTGTCTGTTTCGAGCACGACGTACGGAAGGTAAACCGTATAGAACGAAGCCAGAAGAGGAAAAAAGTGTGAGCATCTTGCTTCGAGGGAATCTTTTTTCGTAAAGAAGAAAAAGAGTCCGTAAACGACTACAACCGGGAAAAAAGCCTGCGTTAACGCATAGGCTATGAAATTCTTAAAGAACGATGCTGCCGGAATATAATATGAACTTGAAAACAGGATTTTATATCCTACAAAAAGTGTAGAAGTTAAAAAACCTATGAAAATTACGACAAGCAGATGAGCCCTGTTTTCTTTTTCTTTCTGAAAATAAAAAATCAATACGCTAAGTGGCAGTAAAGCCAGTAAAAATATAGTCATGCAAAAATAATAGCATAAAACCTTTTTTTCGTCAAAATGCCCACGTGCCGTACCGGTCTGCCCACACAGTGTCGTCGCTGAATACAATTTCGGATATAAAAAAAGAGTTTATGTATCCGCCTTCATCTTCATCGCCGTAGCAGATGTCTTCAAAGTCTTCCAAAGCCTCATCTGTCATGTCAAATCCTTCGATTTCAAGGATATAGTCATTTTCAAGCCCCTGTTCTATAAAACCGTCATTTCTTTCGTCAAAAGTCTTTTCCAGGACAAGACAGTCTTCAAGACCGCTTATGCTCACCTCTGCACGTACCGTAAAACTCTTTATATCCCGCATCGAGATGTTTTTTATCCTGAATTTTAGCGTCCTGTCTGCAATATGCAGCTCTTTTATAGAATAAACCATGTGTTTTTTTGAAAGCGACACGCAGCCTGATGTTAATACTGCAAGTTGCAGTACCGTCACAAAACATAAAAATCGTTTGAGTGTATTCAATCTGTAACCTCCATATATATATAATTTTTTTTAAACTGAATTTAACCAAAAAACTAAAAAAAACTTGAATTTCTGCACGGATAAAAATTGTATCTGTTCACTAGGGCTAAAATGTGGTAAAATTTAAGAAATCACATGAAAGCTGCAGACTGTGAACGACTGCATCCGCGGAATTTATACGAGGTATTTATGAAAAGAATTATTTATAAAACTTTGACTGCACTTCTTGCTGCAGGTGTTTTCTGTATGTCTGGATTTGCCCAGAATAAAAAGAAAAATTCAGAAAATTTCAGCGATATTAATTTAGTTCAGCTTGGACCACAGGAAGGAGTTCTGTTTGATACATTTGTAATCGGCGAAAACTCACAGTCGATGACGGCAACAAGATGGATTACTTCTTTTAAAATGAATAAATACGAAACGACATATAATTTATGGTACATTGTACGCACATATGCAGAAGAAAGGGGATATGTTTTCGGTAATCCAGGACAGGAAGGTGCGTACGGCCGACGCGGAAAGGATCCTACATCAGAAGGTGCATACCAGCCTGTAACGATGATCAACTGGTATGACGCTGTAGTATGGTGCAACGCACTGAGTGAGATGATGGGGAGAACTCCGTGCTATTACAGAAACAATGAAGTGTTAAGAGATTCAACTGATACTGCAAGTCTTGATCTTGCTGAATGCAGATGGGAAAACGACGGATACAGACTTCCTACAGAAGCAGAGTGGGAATACGCAGCGCGCGTTACTAAAGCAGGATACCAGAGTGGAGCTCTTGCATCAGGGCAGATAACCGCACTTGGTCTTGACAGCAGTGATGTAAAAGAAACAAGCGTTGCATGGTGTGATGCAAATTCTGATACAACTCATATCGTAGGAACAGCCGGAACAGTTTTTAAAGATTCAAAAAATCCTGCAGCTCCAGGAAGCGGTAATTCTAACGGAGCAGGAATTTACGACATGAGCGGAAACGTTCTCGAATACTGCTGGGACTGGCTTGAAACTTACAAGGATGTAAAACCTGGAGACCGTGCATGCGGACCAGAATACGGAGCAGAACGTGTATGCCGTGGAGGTTCGTGGTCATCATACACAGGATTTATTTATGCCGGTGACAGATACGGATTTGATCCTAACGAATTTTACAACTATCTCGGATTTAGATTCTGTACCACAAAATAGGAAATTAAAATGAATGTAAACGAAGCTGCAGATAAAGCACAGACAAATTTTAAAAGCGGATTTAACTGCGCACAGTCTGTGTTTGCAGTTTTTGCAGAAGAACTTGGACTTGATCTTGAAACGGCCTTAAAAATTTCTCAGGGCTTCGGTGGCGGAATGGGGCGTCAGAGAGAAGTGTGCGGCTGTGTAAGCGGAATGATTATGGCCGTTTCTCTTTTAGAAGGAAGTTCAGACAGCTTAGATAAAAAATCAAAAGATGATTGTTATAAAACAGTTCAGGAATTGTGCCAGAAGTTTCGCGAAAAAAACGGTTCGATTATATGCCGCGAACTTTTAGGACTTGTTCCGATGGGACAGAGCGAGGACGCTTTAAAAAATAAAACTGCAATTGAACATAAAATAGAATCAAGTGTAAGTTCTGAACGTACGAGTGAATATTATAAAAAGCGTCCGTGTGATTTACTCTGCCGCGACGCAGCAGAGATTTTCTGCGAATATTTTAATTCAAAAAAGTAAAAGAGATTGAGAGAATTGATGCAGCGTCATCAATTCTCGAAACGAAAAGCTGGCGCGCTTGAAGTTTACTTTTCGTTTTTCCAATAATTTATAAACTCTAGTAAAAACTGCTGTACGTTATTAAAATATTTTTTCTGCATCTGACATGCAGGGATTCCGATAAATCTGTAATGCCAGCATTCGTACATGTATCCTGTATCCGGTTCATAACCTTTAGGAAAAGAAAGTGACCATCCGTATTTATACGCATTGTTGTAAAGCCACTGACCTGCTTTTGTGTTTATGTAATCGTGTGTTATAGAACCAAAGTCAATTGCACATCCGAGCTGATGCTGGCTTGTTCCGGGGCGTGCACTTTCACGTTCTGCCTGTTCAAGGCCGTCAATATCAACCCATCTTTGAAAAAGCTTTGCCTGGTATTCATAACTTCTATAAGTTGAACTTACTAAAATCCAGACACCTTCTTTGTTTGCAGCCTGAGAAAGTTTTCTTAATTCAGGCTCAACGTCTGGCCTTAAAGAAAGATCATTGCGGCTTATCCCGTAGTCATTGTTTTTTACGAGTGCAACTGTTTTTGGTGCATAGCCTTCCGGGGCTTTGTGTTTTTTGTCGATTAAATAATAAAGCGGTAGAGGATCTGCTGTATATTTTTTTTCTTCCTCAAGAACTACTTTAAGGTCTTTTATAAACTGAATTTTATCATCAATCTTAATTTCTCTCTGTGCCCTTGCAGACATTTTAGAAAGAATAAGGTCAATTTTTTCGAGTTCCGCCTTAGTCTGAGAAAAACAGTTCTGTGCGGCAGAGAATATAACAAATGTTATGGATAAAGCTTTTAAAATTTTTGTTTTCATATACTTATTATACACTTTTTTAGACGTTTTGTAACAGAATAATCAGTTGACATATTTTTTTTATTTTGCTATATTACAGTCATTCAATTTTATGCTCGCTTAGCTCAGCTGGTAGAGCAATGGACTGTTAATCCATGTGTCGCAGGTTCAAAACCTGCAGCGGGCGCATAAAAGCTTTCTGATACTATCAGAAGGCTTTTTTATTTTAAATCGTGATGGCAAAGAAAAAGGTTTTGAAGCGGCACGAACGCCGCCGGTGGCGGATAGGCAGCAGGAGGCTGCCGGCAGTGAGAGAAGCCGGCCTGAAAGGAGCAAACACGAGGTTTGCGACTGGAAGGCAAAACCTGCAGCGGGCGCATAAAAGCTTTCTGATACTATCAGAAGGCTTTTTTATTTTAAATCGTGATGGCAAAACCTGCAGCGGGCCCCATAGATTTTCCTGCGGGAGTGCAAAAATAAAGTATTTTCAAGCGTAATTTGTCTTATTCCCTCTTGACCAAAATCCCGTAATTCTGATAATATTCATCCTACATTATTATGCCTGTCGTATAAATCCCCGTTTAATACCCTGGTAAATGATTGAAATAATTTTAAGTGAGGTTTTTTTATGTACGCACTTGTTGAATATAAGGGAAAACAGTATAAAGCAGAAAAAGGCGCACTTCTTCAGGTTGACAAGATTGACGCAGAAAAAGGTGCAAAAATCGACATCGATTCTGTTCTTCTCGTAAGTGACGGAGACAAAGTTTCTGTTGGAGCACCATATGTAAAAGGTGCAAAAGTTTCTGTTGTAGTTGAAGATTCATTCAAGGATAAAAAAGTTCTTGTTTTCAAATACAAGAGCAAGAAAGATTACCACCGTACAATCGGTCACAGACAGCAGTATACTAACGTACGTGTAGAAGAAATCGTAGGCTAATGACAGAGATTCTGCTTGTTAAGGCAAAGGACGGCAGTTCTCTGGAGTGTAAAGCTTCTGGACATGCCGGTTTTGCCGGAAAGGGAAAAGACATTGTCTGCAGTGCAGTTACAATTTTAATGCGCACTGCAATCGAAGTTTTTCTTAGTACAGGCGGAATTAAATTAGAAACAGATACTTCCTGCAGAGGATATTTGAGTTTTACTGCAGGAACAGAGAAATCCGATTCTCTCCTTAAAGAGCGGATTTCGACTATAGGGGATTTTTTGAAAGAAGGTTTTGATTCCCTTTCAAAAGAGTTTCCGAAAAATGTAACTTTTGAATTAAAGTTGGAGGATTAATATGGGAAGAACTAGAGGCGGAAGCGGTGCAAAAAACGGACGCGATTCTAATCCAAAACACCTTGGCGTTAAAAAATATGCCGGAGAAAGCGTAACAGCAGGTTCTATCATTGTTAGACAGCGTGGAACACATTTTCATCCGGGAAACAATGTACAGAAAGCTGGAGATGACAGCCTTTTTGCTACAGCAGACGGAAAAGTTGTTTATGCTGAACGCAAGAACAGAAAAGTTATTTCTGTAACTCCTGTTAAGGCTTAATTTTTAATCTGTGTTTTTTTATTGAATGCCCGGTAGTTTGCTTGCCGGGTATTTTTTTTACGAGGTAATTTTATGATAGGTTTTGCAGACGAAGCATTAATCGAAGTAACAAGCGGTAAAGGCGGAAACGGCTGTATCTCATTCAGGCGGGAAAAATATGTTCCTAACGGTGGACCATCAGGTGGTGATGGCGGCGACGGCGGTGACATTATTTTTGTCGTTAAGAAAAATTTAAGGACACTTGCTCATCTGCGTTTTCATCCTATCATTAAAGCAAGAAACGGTTCTGACGGTCAGAGCTGGAATAAGTACGGAAAAAACGGTGAGGATAAAATTATTCCCGTTCCGCCTGGAACAACACTCCGCGATCCTGATACTGGAGAACTCATTTACGAATTTACGACTCAGAGCGAAGACGAACAGTTTGTATTTTTAAAAGGTGGTAAAGGTGGCTGGGGTAACGTTCACTTTAAATCTTCTACAAATCAGGCGCCGCGTTATGCACACAAGGGTACTTTAGGCGAAACAAGAAAGCTTAGAGTTGAACTTAGTATAATGGCAGATGTAGGGCTTGTAGGTTTTCCTAATGCAGGTAAATCTTCTCTTTTAACAGCTTTTACAAATGCGCGACCTAAGATTGCACCTTATCCTTTTACGACAAAGATTCCTAACCTCGGAGTTTTAAATGCCGACAAGGACCGCGATATCATCATCGCAGATATTCCGGGAATCATAGAAGGTGCATCACAGGGTGCCGGTCTTGGAATAAGATTTTTAAAACACATAAGCCGCACCGCGTGTCTTATTTTTATGATTGATGTTTCGGACGAAAATTATCTTAGTGCGTACGAAACTTTATGTAATGAATTAAAATCTTTTTCTGAAGAACTTTTCGCCAAGCCCCGCATTGTACTTTGTAACAAGATTGATGTTGAAGGCTGCGAAGAACGCGCAGAAGAAGTAAAGAAAGCAATACAGAAAAAAGAAAGTGATACTGTTGTGCTTGCAGTTTCTGTTCTTATGAACAAGGGGCTTGGCGCAACAAGAAATGCAGTAATTGAACTCGTCGACAAACTTGAAAGTAGCGGTGCGGCGACGATGACTCTTTCTAAAAAGGATGCTCCGGAAAAAAGCGACTTTATGAAAGAGAGAGAAGAAATAGATGATGATATGGAAGTTCAGTATCCGGGTGATGTATGATGAAGATTGCAATTTTTGGCGGAACTTTTAATCCTGTTCACATAGGACATATTGCGCTTGCAGATGATGTCTGCAGGACACTTGGTTATGACAAAGTACTTTTTGTCCCTACTTTTATTCCGCCTCACAAAAAAATGCTTCATGTAGAATCTGCAGAAAACCGTGTTGCAATGTTAAAGAATACTTTTAAAAGTGACAGTCGTTTTGTAGCAGAGACATGTGAGGTTGATCGTGGTGGAGTTTCGTACACGATTGATACTGTTCACACGCTTATAGAAAAATATAAGGGCGAGCTTGACGGAAAATTTGGTCTTATCATGGGCCAGGAAAATGCGTTTGAGTTTAACAAGTGGAAAGGTGCTTCAGAACTTGCAGAAATTACTGATATTATAATTGCACAGAGACAGAAAGCTATTTCTGTTGATACAGACGGTTTTGAAAATGAAAATACCGGAGAATACACCGGCGGTTTTAACAGCAGTGAATATCTTAAAATATTTTCGCAGTTTCCTTTTAATTATATTCCGCTTAAAAATTTAATTTTACCTGTGTCATCAACAGAAATAAGGGCGCGTATCGCAAAAGGTGCCGGATGGAGGTATCTTGTTCCTCAGGCTGTTTATGATTATATTATAGAAAACAAATTATATGGATACAACGGATAGTTTTGGCAAATTGGATTACGACAAGATAATAGAAGATATAAGAAAATATACGATGGCTGCGGTAAACGAAAGCCGTTATGAACACAGCGTTAGAACTGCTCAAATGTGTGAAAAGCTCTGTAAGAAAAACGGAATTGACCCGAAAAAGGGTTATCTTTGCGGCATTGCACATGACATGTGTAAAAAAATGGATGACAGTCTTTTGATTTCTTTTGCATCAAAGGATAATAAACCCATTTCGCCGATAGAAAAGGAAAAACCTTCACTTCTTCATGGAAGGGCAGCTGCCGTAAAAATCAGACAGGATTTTGGCGTAGACGACAAGGATATAATAGAAGCGATTGCAAACCATACTTTCGGAGGCGAAAATCTCTGTACGCTTGCAAAGATTCTTTATGTTGCAGATAAGATTGAACCGGGGCGTGACCATGTTACCAAAGAGTATACTGACCGCCTCATGAAGCTTAGTCTTGATGAAATGGTGTATACGGTTTTAAAGGAAAACCTTGATTATCTTGCAAAAAAAGGGAAAAGGGTGCATCCGCTTACATTTAGTTTTATGAAAGAACTTGAAAAAAACATAAAGTGAATGTAAAATTTTGCTAAAGGGGAAAAAATGAGAACAAAGAGTGACCAGAAAAGTATAATTCTTATCATTTTGATTTTTGCAATTGTTGCGGCAGTTGTTACTGTAATTGTGCTTTCTGTAAAACAGGATACGGTAAAAGAAAATCTTAAACAGGATCCTGTAATTAAAGTTCTGTTTGTTCTCGAAGATAAAAATCAGGCTCTGTTTACGGATGTTTTAATTTATTATCCTGTAACAGGTAAAGGTGTTCTTGCAAATATTCCTGGAAATACCGGAGGACTTCACAGTTCGATTGACCGTGTTGACCGTATCGATGCTGTTTATTCTGAACTTGGTGTAGAAAAATACTGCGAAGAAATTTCTGATCTTGTTAATACAGAAATTCCGTTTTATATAACTGTGTCGGTAAAGAAATTTATCGAGCTTACAGATCTTCTTGGTGGTCTTGAAATTTTTATTCCGTCTCCGGTTGATAAAGAATCTCCGACTGGTGAGAAATGGCTTTTACCTAGTGGAAGAGTTACTTTAGACGGTGATAAGGTAAGAACGTTCATAACATATTTTGACGAAGATGAAAGTGATAAACAGATTCAGGAAAGAAGACAGGATGCAGTCGTTGCATTTTTTTCTGCGTTAAAGTTAAATGCAAATACATTTTTGACAAAGAAAAACTTTAATGAAATTTCTTCTCGTCTTTCTTTTAATGGAAAGCCGAAAGATCTTTTTGAACTTCTTACATACATTTCGCAGGTAGATACCGAAAGGTTTGAATATATTTCTGTAACTGGCTACAACGATAAGGTAGACGGAAAAACTTTACTCATGCCTTACAGAAACGGTGAATATATAAAGGACGTCGTAAAGAAGGCAATCAACTCGATTGTATCTCCTTCTGGAACGGCAAATGCTCGTCCTTATATAATCCGTATTTTAAATGGAACAAAGATTCAGGGGCTTGCGCATAATACTCAGATTCTGCTCCAGGGGGCTGCGTTCGAAGTTCTTGATATCGCTAATGCAAAAACCGACGATGAAATAGAAGAAACTTACATCATTGATCATATCGGTCAGCCTGAAGTTGCAAAGGGTATAGGAGAATTTATTCACTGTACTAAAATCGAGGAAGAGGCTATCAAAGAAGGAGATGAAGAGAACGTAAGTAACGTTGACTTTACTCTTGTTCTCGGAAGAAACTTTGACGGCCGCTGGGTTCACAACAAGAAATAAGGAAAAAAGATAAATGAAAACTACAGAAGATAAAGCATTGGAAATTGCACAGCTTATGGAAGACGGCAAGGGAAATGATGTCGTTGTTCTTGATATTTCTGAATTAAACAGCTGGACAGATTATTTTGTAATCGTAACAGTAAACAGTAGTGCTCACTGGCAGGGTTTGTACCGCCAGGTAAAAGAATACATAAAAGAAAATGATTTAGAGATTCATCTTACAAACAGAAAATCTCCTGATGGAGACGACTGGAATTTGATTGACCTTGGAAATATAGTTGTTCACCTTATGTCAAAACAGGCTCGTGATTTTTACGATCTCGAAAAACTCTGGCATAACGGAAGAAAACTTGATTATAAGGGAAGATCAAGCGAAGAATCTTCATCACTGTCGTAATCGCCGTACAAATCCTCGTCATCATTAAAATCTGCGAAATCGTCATCTGTTTCTGCGCTTTCAAAATCATCGGCGATTTCGCTGCTGCTTAAATTCTCATCACTGTATTCATCAGAATAAGAAAACACGATACTGCCAAGTCCGGTAAGTGATAAAAGATTGTCTGGGGGTAACATGGTTATATATTATACTCCGGGCTCTTATTATTCAACTATTTATATTTATAGAAAAAAATTGACAACAGAAAAGAAGTAAGAGTATAATTAACCTATGTTAGACGAAATTTGTGTTGCCGCGCCCGCAAAAATAAATCTGGGTTTAAAAGTTTTACCAAAGCGGCAGGATGGATTTCATGAAATCGAAAGTATTTTTTCTACCATAGGGTTTGCAGACGAGATAATCGTAAAACCTGAGGGTAAAAAGAATACCTGTACGGTAGAATGCGATTTGTTCAAGCTGCCGGAGCAGAATACGATTACTTTAACATACGATGCCTTTAAAAAACTGGTAAATGAAGATTTGCCGGGGCTAAAAGTAAGCATCAGAAAGAAGATTCCTTCGGGTGGAGGGCTTGGAGGAGGCTCCAGTGATGCTGCAGCCTTTTTAAATGCACTTTGCTTGTTATGCCGAGTAACACTTGACCGGGAACAATTAAATTTAATTGCATCCATGGTTGGAAGTGATGTATTTTTTTTCGTTAACTGTGATAAAAGCGGCGAGGGAGCTGCAATTGTTACGGGTCGCGGTGAATTTGTTGAGAAAATTCAGCGCAGGAAAGATTTACATTATTTATTGCTGTTTCCCGGGGTTCATAGTTCTACAAAGGAGGCGTATGACCTTGTTGATAAGTTCTATGAATCTGGAGATAAATTGGATTGTCCTGCATTGGCAGATTTAGAGGGTATTTACAACGGAGAGGTTTCCAGGTGGAATTTTGTAAATACCTTTACTAAAGTCATGGCGGGAAAGTATCCGGTAATAGAGCAGGCTATCTTAGCTCTAAAGAAAAGTGGTGCCCTGTATACAGATATGTCAGGCTCAGGTTCTACTGTGTTTGGACTTTTTGCAACAGCAGAAGACGCAATAAAAGCCCGAAATACGTTGTCTGGTTCCTGGAATGTTTGCTACTGCGTTTAAGGAGGAATACATGCAAATCACAGAATTACGTATCCGTAAAGTAACATCAGAGGGGAAGCTCAAAGCTTATGTTACAGTAACATTTGACAACTGCTTTGTTGTTCACAATGTTAAGATTATCGAAGGCAAGGATGGTCTTTTTATTGCCATGCCAAGCAAAAAAACATCTACCGGAGAATACAAAGATGTTGCTCACCCTATCAGTCCAGAATTCAGAACTGAATTACAGAATAAAATTCTCGATGAATATAATGCCGGCCATGTAATCGAAGCTACTGGAGAGGCAGAATAATAGACAAAAGTCTTTTATTCTGTTAATATGGCTTTGATATTTTGGGACGTCGGCAAGCGGTAAGCCCCCGGCTTTTGGTGCCGGTATTCCACAGGTTCGAATCCTGTCGTCCCAGCATTTAATGGAAAGCTCTGGCGTGATGAACGATGGGGTGTATGGTAAACAATTTTTTATCTATTCTTTTTCGCAATTTCTGCGGGCGTTTCCTTAAATAAACTTATTTTCAGGAGATCCAATTATGGACAAAGTAACTCTTGAGGCAAAAAGCCGTAAAGACACAGGCAAAAAGGCTGCAAAACTTTTAAGAGCAGCAGGCCGCATTCCTGCCGTTGTTTACAATTCAGAAGGTAAATCAACAATGGTAGATGTTGATTCTACAGAATTTAACAAAGTCTGGAGAGCAATCACAGCAACAACAATGCTCACATTAAATGTTGATGGAGCAGCTCACAACGTATTCATCAAAGATGTTGAATACAACATCCGCGAAGACAAAGTTCTTCATGCAGATTTCTGGGAACCAGCTGCAGACAAAGAAATCGTTCTTAAGATGAAGCTTCTTTACTCTGGAACTCCAGCAGGTGTTCTTAAGGGTGGATTCCTCCTTAAACACGTACCAGAAGTTACAATCAAAGCAAAACCAGGTGATGTACCAGAAAGAATAGTACTCGATATTTCTAAAATCAACATCGGTGAAAAACTCTGCGTAAAAGATATGAACCTCGGAAACGGTGTTACAATCCTTACTCCAGCAGAAACTTCACTTGTAAGCATCTCTGCAGGCCGCTAATTTTTAGCTTAAGGTAAAATGAGAATAATAGTCATTACGGGAGGTTTCTTCCTGCAATGACTATTTTTTTTATCACAGGCATTTTATGAGTGACGAAGATTTTGTAAAAGATTTTAATTTAAATGTTCTCGAAAAAATCAAAAGCTTCGGCTTTAAGACAGGTAACGCTTTGTGTCTTGGAGTTTCTGGAGGCGCAGACTCTGTCTGTCTTTTGACAAGTATTGTTTCTGCTTTAACTGAACAGAATAAAAAACAGAATCTGATTCAGAAAATAAATGTTGTAACCGTAAATCACCGCATCAGAAAGGAAGAAGAAAGCCTCGGTGACTGTGAATATGTAAAAAACGATTGTAAGACTTTAAGTACAAAAAATGTAAAAGTTGAGTGCAGGATAATTAATTTAAAAGAAAATGAAGTTTCTGATCTTGCAGAAAAAAGAAAGCGCGGGATAGAAGACGCTGCGCGCTGCCTTCGTTATGAGGTTTTTAAGAAATTTGCAGAAGATATTGCAGAAAAAGAAAAGACAAGAAAAGTTTTTTTTGCTCTGGCTCATAATCAGAATGATCAGTTAGAAACACTTGTGATGCGTTTTTTGCAGGGCGCAGGAAATCTGTCCCGCGCGGGAATTGCAGAAAAGCGTGTTGATAAAAATATAATTTATATAAGGCCGCTTATAGAAACGAGTCGTGCCGATATAGAACGCTATTTAAAAATCTCTGGAATTAAATGGAGGACAGATTCGACTAATGAATGCAATGATTATCTTAGAAACAGAATCCGTAACCTCATTGTTCCTGTTTTTGACGAAGCGTATCCGGGCTGGAAAAGCGCTCTCATAAGCGGCAGACAGAAAGCCTTGTACGAAAATGATTTTATCGAAAAAAGCATCAAGGGTATTAAATGGAATAAATGTACGGACGGCGTATGGATAAAAACCGATGTTTTTTATTCGCTCGACGTGTGTTTAAGGCAGAATCTTCTTTACCGGGCCTTTGACATTGTAAATACAGGAGAGCGTATTCCGTTTTCGTTTGTAAAAAAGGTAATTGATAGAATTCCGCCTCAAAAAATAAACAAAAACAGCATAGAAGTTTATGCGTCTAAGGACAGGCTTTTTGTAAAAAAAATTGAAAAAAAGGCGACTGAATCGGGTTTTTTTGCTATAATGGAAGAACCTGGTTTTGTTGAGTTTGATGACGGAACCCTTTATGTTCGTAATGACAAAAACTGTAAGGGAAAGGCAGAAATTCAATTTGTAACGAGAAGTCAGGAAATTTATTCTATTAATAGGATAAGTTATCCGTTCTGTTTTAGAAGCAGGATGATTTCTGACCGTGTGGCTGCTAAAAACGGCGAAAAGGCATTGAGCGATGTTTTTTCGGATTTTAAGGTGGCAGTTTCTGACAGGGAGAAAATCCCTGTGATTGAGGAACTTGGAAAAGAAAATAAAATACGAGCCGTATGGGGAAGTATTTTAGGATATAAAAACTGGATTGTTCTGGATTAACTGGTGATTTTATGAAAAAGTTTGTGAGTTTTGTTTTATCATTTTTTTTGATTTGTAATGGTTTTGCGGATACAGAAAGTTCACGTTCTGCAAACAGAAAAACCGCGTTGAGGTATCTTCAGCTTGCAAAACACTATATTACCGGCCAGAACTGGGAATCTGCGTTAAAATCATGCGTAACAGGAATCGAATATGATGATACTGTTGCAGATTTATATTATCTTTATTCTCTTTCTCTTTTTAATTTAAATTATACACGTTCAGAATTTCTTCCTGTAATCGAAATTGCACTGGATTCTTCTAAAACTCAATGGGTAGATTATAACCAGTCAAATGCAAGAATCTTTTATTCTGATCTTTTGTGTACTACTGGAAAGCCGGAACAGGCAATAACTGTTCTTGATTCTGAGCCTATGATTTTTTCTGCGGATGCAGAGTTTATCCGTGCAAAAGCATATTATGAAATTAATTCTGCTGAATCGATTTTAAAAGCTGAACAGAAAATAGAAAGTGCGCGAAGGGTTTATCCTGACGATGCTCGTTTTGTATATCTTTTCTTTGGATATGAATACAATCTTCTTTACGAAGAAAACGAAGATAAAACAGGCTTTGTAAAAAAAGAACTCTCTCCTGTTGCGCGAAAAATTGCAGACAGCTTTATTGCACGGGTTCCGAATTATGATAAAGAACACAGTGATTTAGAAATCTATGCAAGTATTTTTGCTGACGGCGAAATACAGAAAAGACTTTTAAAAGCCTTTGACGCGCGTGGATTTAAAAATATTTTATATCCGATTGCCGCTCTTGAAGCGGGAGTTATAAATCAGGAAGAAGCAGTTGATTACTTTATGGAATTTATCGATGGAGAAATTGATGAAAAAATCTTGATTCAATTTTATTCGATGATAACTGATGAAGATTTAAGAAAATATTTTAATGAACATCTTGATGCTTTTAACGGAACTCTGGTTTATGATACAAACAATAATCTCGAAGCAAATCTTGTTGTAAAATATGAACGCGGAAGAGCAAAGCAGATTACTTATGATGCAGAAAATGATCAGTGCATTGAATGGGAAGCAGATTGTGATTTTGGTATGCCTAAAGAAATGACTGTATATGATCAGAATGCGATAATTAAATTTGGAACATATCCTAATGTTAGCACTGTTATTTTTAAGAATGCTAATAATGGAAATCCTGATGATTATGAACTTTACAATATCATCGACGAAACATATCAGAGCAAGGCATTTAAAATTATAAATGCACCTCAGGTTAAGGGAACTGATTTTTTTGTAGTTGATACTTCTACTTTGCAGCATGGACAGAAGCTTTTTGCAGAAGGTGATATCGTAAAATCTTCAAACACTGTTGAACGTCCTTCTCAGGAAAAACCTGGGGCAAAAATTCTTTTCTCTCTCCTTAACGGTCAGGCTTACAGTGCAGTTTATTCTGCAGACGGCAGGGTTTATGCAACTGCACTTTTTAATCTTGAAGGCGATGTTTGTGCTACAAGAAATGTAGATTATGACGGTGATTTGATTTACGAAGTAACAGAGTATTATGCAATTGATGACGGTAAAATGCATCTTTCGGATAAAGATAAGGCTGCTATTACGACTAACCTTTGGGGAAGTCCGCTTTTAGATGCCGGAATTTATTTAAAGACTGTAAAGATTGACTCAAATGTTGATACGAAAATTGATTATGAAATTGAGTATTATCCTGATGGCGGAACTGTAATAAGAAGTGATGAAGATTTTGACGGAAACTTTGACTGCGTTTATAAATCTTATTCGCGTGTAGATGCAAAGCCGCTCAAGGAAGAAAATTCATATAAAATACTGGATTTAAATGGAGAGCAGGTCTGGGTTTCTGTTATTACAGAAGATAAGATTCCTGTAATCGTTAAAAAAGGTGAAGAAGAAATTAAGGTTGTTCCGGGGAAAAAGCGCGGTGTTTACTGGCTTGATTCTGCATGGGAAACAGCTTACGAAAACGAAATGCTTCTTGAACTTGAAGGAATTCCTCAGGGACATGTAATCCAGTCTGAATATGAAGGCAGTTACATCCGTGCTGTTATTTTTGGCCGTGATGTATTCTTAAAAAGAGTAGAACGCGAAATTAAAAATGAAAATTCTCTGGATGGAGAAGAAAATTAGAAAAATGACAGAAAAAAAATTACTTAGCATTATTTTATGCAGCCTTGTGTTTTTTTCATGTACTTCAACAAAGCTTAATGTGCAGGAAAAAAATGAGGATACATCAGATTATTCACTTGAAGATATCCGCAAAAGCGAAATTGAGCGTACGAGAAACATTGTTTTGACTCGTCCGTGTGAAGCGCTCTGGAATTCTGTTTTACTGCAGGATGAAGAATTAATCGAATATACTTCTAAATATGTAAGGGATTACTGTGCTTCTGAAATCGAACAGAAAGATTATCTTGAAGCATTTTTTGCATGGCAGTCTCTTGTTAATGCAGGATTTGAAAAGCTTGCTTCTTCGGTAATTACAAAATCAGAGCTTGATAAACTTTTCTATAATAATATTCCCGGAACCGGTGTAAAAAAGAATACGACTCCAAAAGAAAATATTTCTTCGTGCATTGCAGGAACTGTTACCATCTGGGTTGACCTTGGAGTAAAGATTAAATCCGGTGTAGGTTTTGCAAACCGTGTAATCGGTTCTGGATTTTTTATTGATGAACGCGGTTATATCATTACAAACCATCATGTTATAAGTGAAGTTGTAGATCCAAAATATGAAGGGTATGGTAAAGTTTATATAAAGCTTGCCGGAAACGAAGATGATAAAATCCCTGCCAAAGTTATCGGCTGGGATAAAATTCATGATCTTGCACTTTTAAAAACCGAAATTAAACCGCCTTATGTTTTTCCTCTTGGTTCCAGTTCTGATTTAAAACCGGGCGACAGGGTTTATGCAATCGGTTCGCCATTAGGACTTGAAAGTACTTTGACAAGCGGTGTTGTTTCTTCTACAAACAGAAGACTTTTTACAACAGGAACTGTATTGCAGATTGACGCTGCTGTAAACTCAGGAAACTCTGGTGGCCCATGTATTGACGTTAATGGAAATGTTCAGGCTGTAGTTTTTTCCGGAATACTTCAGTATCAGGGATTAAACTTTGCAATCCCGGTTGAATATATCAAGCAGGAAATTGCAATTTTATATTACGGCGGAAACAGAAGACTTCCATGGATTGGTGGTTATGGTCACACATATAAAATTGGAAATAAAGAAGCCGGACTTGAAGTTGAATATTTTTCTCCTAATTCTGCAATGGCAAAAGCAGGTATTAAACGGGGAGATGTAATTACTGCTGTTGACGGAAAATCTGTAAAGAATATTTCTGATATTCAGACTATATTAAGAGATTATATTCCTGAAACAATCGTAAAGTGTGAATATCTTGATTCAAACAAATCAAAGAAAAGCTGCATACTTTATCTTACAGAGCGTCCTAAGGCGCCTGGATATCATTTTTATAAAAATGATACGATTCAGAATTCATTTGTTCCGCTGTTTGGAATTTCTATGATTCCATCAAGTACTACAAACAGCAGGACTTTTTTAGTTACAAATGTTTTAAAACGCAGTACTGCAGATGAGACCGGAATAAGTGAAAACGATCCGATTACTGTCGGAAAAATACAGTTTAATGATGACAAGACAATGATGATGGCAGAGATTTCTGTTAAACGAAGAAAGAAGGGTTACCTTGATATGACTCTTGGTTTGACAACGACTCTCGACAGCCCTTATTATTTTTAATGCAATAGAAATTATACAGGAAGGGAAAATATATATGGCAGAAATGAAATATAAGCGCAATTTTTGTATCGTTGCTCATATCGATCACGGAAAGTCTACGCTTGCTGACCGTCTTATTCAAAAGGCAAAAATCATTGACGACCGTCAGATGAGAAGTCAGATTCTTGATAACATGGATATCGAACGTGAGCGCGGCATTACTATAAAAAGTCAGGCCGTAACGATTCCTTATCATGCGAAAGACGGACACGATTATGAACTTAACTTTGTAGACACACCGGGCCATGTTGACTTTTCCTATGAAGTGAGCCGCGCGATTGCTTCGTGCGAGGGTGCCCTGCTTTTGATTGACGCGAGCCAGGGTGTTGAGTCTCAGACTGTGAGCAATATGTATATGGCGCTTGAACAGAATTTAACGATTGTGCCTGTAATTAATAAAATAGATCTTCCTTCTGCAGATATTCCTGCGGTTAAGCATCAGATAGATCATGACCTTGGACTTATGCCGGAAGAAGCACAGCTTGTTTCTGCAAAGACAGGAAAGGGTATAGATGAACTTATGGAAGCAATTGTAACTTTGTTTCCACCACCGTCAGGAGATCCTGAAGCAAAAACCCAGGCTTTGATTTTTGACTGCCACTATGATCCGTACCGCGGCGTTGTAGTTCATATTCGTGTAATGCAGGGACGAATAAAAGCCGGTCAGACAATCCGCATGATGAACTCAAATGCAGATTATAAAGTTGAACAGATTGGAATTTTTAAAATCAAATACGAAGAGACCGGCGTTCTTGAAGCCGGAGATGTAGGTTATATCATCGCAGGAATCAAGACTGTAAGTGATGTAAGCGTCGGTGATACGATTACGTTAAGCGATGATCCGGCTTCTGAACCTCTTGCCGGATTTAAGGAAGTTAAGCCTGTAGTTTATTCTTCGATTTATCCGATTGACTCAAACGATTATGATGAGCTTCGTGACAGCATGGAAAAATTAAAGCTTAACGATGCAAGCTTGATTTATGAAAAAGATAATTCTGTTGCACTTGGAAACGGATTCAGGTGCGGATTTTTAGGACTTCTTCATCTTGAAATTATCCAGGAACGTCTTGAGCGTGACTTTGATCAGGCTGTAATTTTTACTGCTCCTTCTGTAAGATACAGGCTCCATCTTGATGGCGGAACAGAATTAATGATTGATAATCCTTCTGAATATCCGGAAGGAAAAATCCGTGGTGCAGAAGAACCTTATATCAAATCTTCGATAATCACTCCTTCTGAATACATTGGTTCCATAATGCAGCTTTGTACAGAAAAGCGCGGAATTCAGACTAATATGCAGTATCTTGATGAAAAGCGTGTAGAGATTACTTACGAAATGCCGCTTTCTGAAGTTCTGTTTGACTTTTATGACAGGTTAAAGAGTTATAGCCGCGGTTATGCTTCTTTTGATTATGAGCTTATCGGTTATCGTCCTACAGAGCTTGTTAAAATTGATATTCTTTTAAATGGTAAGCCGGTTGATGCGTTGAGCCAGCTTTGTTTTAAGAGCAATGCATCGGACCAGGCGCATAAGATTTGTCATCGCCTTAAAGGTGAGATAAGCCGCCAGCAGTTTAAAGTTGCGATTCAGGGAGCAATCGGAAGCCAGATTATTGCGCGCGAAACTGTTAACCCTGTTCGTAAGGACGTTCTTGCAAAGTGTTACGGCGGTGATATTACGAGAAAACGTAAGCTTCTCGAAAAGCAGAAGGAAGGTAAAAAGCGCATGAAGATGATCGGTGATGTTGAGCTTCCGCAGAGCGCATTCCTTGCAGTTTTGAAAGAGGAAGAAGAGCGCTCGTAAATTGGGTTTGTGATAACGCGCGGACTTGTTGCGCGCGCAACGAGTTTGCATTACAAACTCTGTGAGTTTTTTGAGGCGTGCAGTTCGCTCGTAAATTGGGTTTGTGATAACGCACGGACTTGTTGCGCTCGCCACGAGTTTGCATTACAAACTCTGTGAGTTTTTTAAGGCGGGCAGTTCGCTCGTAAACTGGGTTTGTGATAACGTGCGGACTTGTTGCGCTCGTAAACTGAGGTAAAAATGAAAAAGCATTTATTTCTTTCAATTTTTTTAATTTTTGGTACTGTAATTTTTTCACAGGAGCCTTCTGAAAAAAATTCTTTAGCTTTAGAATTTGATAAAACAGTTGAATTTGCTCAAAAAAACAATCCTAAGTTGTACCGTTCAATTTTATCACCTGAATCACAGGAAATTTATGATCAGATTTATAATATGATTAAAAATCATGAACAAAAAAAAGTGGTCACTGACGTAAAGATTCTTGTAAAGGATTTTCGTGCAATTACAGAATGCGTAAACTTTGATAATCCTGATTTATTCTGGTGGGAAAATACGGCTACTTTTATTTCTGATTCAAAAAACATTGTAGAAGAAATTTCTATTCCATATCTTATTAAAGATGAAAATCTTGAGGAAGCTAAAAGTAAAGTCTATTTAGAATTAAAGCCAGTAATTTTTTATGCAAGTCTTATTGAATCTGATATTGATAAAATAAAATATGTTCACGATTATTTTTGTAATAAAGTTGTTTATAAAGAATATGCAAAACGCACCGGACGTGCCGAAGGAATTTTACAGACTGTGTACAGTGCAATTGTAGATAAAAGTACTGTATGCTCAGGATACTGCAGGGCTTTCCAGTTATGTATGAATATTCTTGGGATTCCGTGTTCTATTTTAACAAGTTCAACTCATTCGTGGAATCTGGTTAAAGTAAATGATTTATGGTATGAAGTAGATATTACTTCTGATGCAGAAGGAACGGATTCTATTCCGAAAATGTTTTTAATTGACAGACAGTCAATGAGCAAATTTGGTAATCATTATCCTTCATATCTTACTAAAGATGTGCTCGTAAGATATCCTTCAAATGATAAAGAGTTTTCTTATGTAAAGCATTTTGGTTACGTAAAAACATGCGAACCTTATACTTTTGCAGAGCTTGAGCGTTCAATTCCTGAAGATTTTAAAATTACTGATCTGGACTTTGCTGTTTCTGAAAATACTTCTGAAACTGTTGCCCAATACCTTTCTAAAAAGTATCCTGATTATAAAATCATTACGACAGAAATACATCCTGTAAAGGTTTATGATAGCGCAGAAGAAGTAATAGAGCTTATTAAAAAAGCAGTAATGGACTGTAATGACAGTTCAGATGTAAAGACAATAAATGTATCTGTCATTGTAGAAGACAGCATTATTAAAAATAAAGTTATATCATGGTTTACAAAACAGGAAAATCTTGCCCAGCTTGTAGCAGCAAAATTTGGTAAAAGCAGAGTAGGTTATTCGTATTCTGGACGTGGTCAGATAAAATACATTGAACTTGATTTTAGAATTAAAGCAAGCCCTGTAAAATAATTTTTATTTTTCCATCATATCCTGTGCTGTTTTAAGCTGCTTAAGGAAAATGTTTGATTCAATTTTAATGCGGTTTAAAAATGACTGGCGGTTTGTATTTTTCTGTGCGTCTGCAAAATGAATGTATAGATAATCACGCCCTGTTATGATTAAATCAAGCTGTGTGTCGAGCGTATTTTCTGCATTTCTGTATCTGGATTTATCTCCAAGAGAAAGAAGGTCTATTAACTTTGTAAGTTCTTCTTTTTCTTCTTTTATGTAAGTTAAAATTTTATTTTTGAGTTCATCGCTGTTTTTTAAAGAAAGTTTTTCTTTAAATAGACTGTCAGTATTTTTATCGATGAGCGCAAAGTCTTTAATTGCAGAAGCTAAATCCATTTGTTTTGCATTAAGACTTACGCCTGAGACTCCTGCATCAAAAAAGTTTTTTATGTCAGAAAACTGCTCTGTAAACAAAAGGGCGTAGCTTATAAGCGCCTTTGATGTTGTCATGCGTCTTTCGTTTTTGCCTGTAATTTGTGATGTCCCCGGCGCAAAAGCAGAATCGATATTATAAACCGAAGTAAGACGGTGGTTTTTAAAAAGCTGTCTTTTATGAGAAGGAGTTTCTTTTGCGTGTGTTATTCCGGCTGTAAAAGAAAAATCAAGTCCAGAAAAGAATATCTTTACATCATCATTTTTTCTTAGTCTAAGGGCAATTTCTGATGCAACAAGCCCGACAGAGCCTAAAGGTTTTATTACAGGAGGGAGAATTTCTTTTTCTGAAAGCGTTTTAAGGAAAGTCATGTTTGAATATTCTGAAACAAAAAATGAAACAGGACCGCCTAAAATTTCTGGAATTGAGCTTCTTGAAACGAGGTCAGAAAAAAGAGGAACTTTCGAAAGAACGCTCTTTCCTATATATGCTTTTTCGATTATAGACTGGCATTCTACCGCAACAACTGCATCAGGAATTATATTGCTTTCTAAAAGCGGATTTAATGCTGCGTCAACGCAGAGAATAAAAAATATATCGCGAAAGATTTTATCAGAATCTGTATCTTGCCCGCCGCACTGTTTTTTTTCTTTGAGCGTTTGTATTGTTTTATCAAGACTTTCACCTGCACCCAGAACTAAAATCGGTTTATCAACTGTCTTATATAAAGATTTAAACGGAATCGAATCAGCAAGGTGCACAAGATTTTTAAAAATATTTTTAGAAAATATTCTTCCAAAACGGATTAACGTGAGCCTGTTTTTCCAGAACTGGTCGATGACAGACTGTGTTACAGAAAAAATATTGTCATATTTTTCTTTATTGAATATTGTTCCGCCTGAAAAATCAATGCGGATAACTTTTCTAAAGTGATTTGTATTTATAAAGTCTATATATTCTTTAATGTTTTCTTCGCTGTAAATTTTTGTATCTTTAGAATCTTGCGGGATATAATTTTTAGAAAAATCGTAAAGTTGTTTATCAAATTCAAAGCAAATGATTTTACATTGGTCAGAAAGCTTTTGTGTAAGCTCAGTATAGCCTAAAAAAAGTGCAGGGCTCATTACTAAAACTAATGTTCCCGGGTTTACTGTAAGATTTGAAATTATGTTAAGGATTGATTTTGATGGATCGTATTTTGAGTATAAAAAACGCTCTCTGTATAAAACTGAAACGCCCTGTCTGCATTCATACAGGCTGGGCGCATCGGTTTTTGATATTCCGTTTGATGCGGAAATATCAAAATTATCTTTTATCATGAAATGAATTATAAAGCTCTTCTTAAGAATTTAGCCATGAACGCTTCTGAATTTCTCTTGATTCTTGGGTTAGAATAAATAAGTACTTCGTTAATAGAAGATTTAGAAGTATCGTTAATGGTGTTTGCTGTTGCAGTTCCGTCTGATTCTGAGAAATCTGCTGTTGTAATTGCGGAACATCTGATTACTACTACAGAGTTTGCATCTCCGATTACAACAGGAGATGAAATCTCATCCTCTTTAAGTTTAAATGCGTTTTTAAAGAAGTTTTCGTTTGTTGCTGCAAATCTTAAGATTTCGTCATCGCCCATCGGTGTACTTCCGATTAATGATGTTGTGTTGTAGTTGAGTGCAAATGGAGCGAATGATTTAGATTTTACATCGAAATTGTCACATGCTTTTTCGAAGCTATTGTTGTTTGCATAAGCGATGAAATCTTTTGCTTTGTTGATGTAATAATCTTCGATAACAGATTTTTCTCTTGTAAGAAGATATTCATAAACTTCTGTAACAGTCATATCGTTTGTAAAATCAGGTTCTGTTGGAGAATCCATGCACTTAAAGATACAGTATGCAGAAGCTGTTTCTATGATGTCAGAAACTTCGCCTGTTTTAAGATTTAAAACTTTGTCGAGGTATTCTGGTTTTGTAAATGCATTTTCGAGCTGGTATCTTGTGTTTGCAGATAAAGTTCCTGTTGCCTTATCTCCAAGCTGTTTTGTTGAGTATTCTGTGATTGCATCTTCGAATGTGATTTCTGTTTTTTTGATGCGTGATGCAACTTCTTTAATCTTGTTTTCATCGTCGCTTGTAATTACTTTGAGGTTGTATTTTACAAAAAGATCTTTGTGTGCGTTTCCGAAAGCAACTTTTTCTTCGTTAGGGAACTGCTTGATGTCAAATGATGCGATATCAAATGCATAGCGTTTTCCACCGAGGTTGCGTACAAAATCGATTTCTGCAGAAGATGATTTTAATCCGTAGAGTGGAGTAAATCCAACTTCGAGCTGTGAACCGAAAATATCTTCATAACTTCTAAAGTTTGCAAGTTCTTCGCGAAGTTCTTTTCTGAGGTTTCTCTTTTCTGTATCTGTAAGCTGTTCGTAGCGTGCTTCTGAGAAAGATCCTGAACCATCTAAGAACTGTGGCTGTGTTCTGATTCTGCGGTCAATTGCGTAGTCAGAAACGATGTAACCTGTGCTTTCTGTAAAGAACGAAAGCATGTAAGTAGAAAGAACCTGTGTAAATGCTGTTTCAAAACTCTGTGAATAATAGAAAGAAGCAAGGTTAGGGTCATTCAAGTCAACACCACGGCTTTCATAGTCCTGGAGAATAGCCTGAGCCCTTTTCTGGAAGAGGGACCCGTCGTCAAATGTGATAGGCTTTGAATTGTAATATGCGTATGGCGGAAGTTTTGCACCGTCTGCCAATCCAGCGAGAGCCGGAACCAAAACAAATACTAAAGCTGCAAGCAGTAAAATGATGATTGAACCAATTGTGTAAGAGCTTTTTTTCATAATAAAGACATCCTTTTAGTATAATATCAGGAAAATCCTATAAACTAACGGTTTTGTGCCGGTTCAGGGGATAATCCATAAAAGTAAACTATTCTACCATATTATTATATACTTTGACAATTATTAAAGAAAATTTAAAAAAATCCGTCAATATATAAGAAGATTTAACAGAAAAATCCAGGGCATTGAGTAAATTCAGCCTGAAAAAGGAGGCAAACTTATGGTAGAAACTCAGCAGAAAGTAAGAACCTACATCTGCAAGACGGGTGACAAGGTTGCAGACAAGCAGATTAAGGAAATAATTAGGGAAGGGTGGAAAATCAGCTGCATTACTCCAAACGGGACGGTTACTATAACCACATTCTGCAAATAGGTATATAAATTGTTTTACTTTTTATAATCTCAAGTGTATAATGGATAACTATGGTAGAAGTTTTAAACGATGCTGACTTTGAATTATTTCGAAAGGTTATCTACGATGAAAGCGGAATCACTTTCTCAGAAACCAATCGATCAATTCTTGATAGCAGGTTAAAAGAACGCCTGAGAGAGAAAAATTTACAGTCAGTACAGGATTATTACAAGCTTATTACAGAGAGTAAGGATGAAATGAAACTCCTTCTCGACTCTGTAACGACAAATTTGACAAGATTTTTCAGGAATCAGCCGCATTTTGATGCCTTCGAAAAGTATGTAATTCCGCATGTAATCGAAGAAAAGAAAAAAACGGCTGATAAAACAATTAGAATCTGGAGTGCCGGATGTTCGACAGGCGAAGAGCCTTATACGATTGCAATGGTACTGTCAGAAATTTTGCCTGCGGGGTATGATTTTAAGATTACAGCCTCTGATCTTTCTTTAAAATCGCTCATGGTAGGACAGCAGGGCTTTTACCCTGACGCAAGAATTGCAGGAATCCCTGAAAACTATCTTTCAAAATATTTTACTAAGGTTGAAGGTGGCTATCAGGTAAACAAATCTCTGATGGAAAAAATAAAATTTGACTACCACAACCTTAAAAACGATTCGGGAGCAAGAAACCTTGATGTAATCTTCTGCCGAAACGTTTTGATTTATTTTGACGAAGCTGCTCAGACTTCTGTTGTCAATAAATTCTATGATGCCCTGGGAGACCATTCATATCTGTTTATCGGTCACTCGGAATCTTTGTTTGGAATGGATACGAAGTTTGAATTTTTAAAGACCGAGTGGGCTTGTTTATATCAAAAAAATTTAAAATAAAATATCGGGTGGAATCAGATTATGAAAGAAGATATTTCTGTTCTCGTATGTGACGACTCTGCATTGATGAGAAATCTCATTTCGAGAATTATCGAAAACACACAGGGACTTTCTGTATGTGCAAAAGCAATGAATGGACAGATTGCCCTTGAACGCATCGAAGACTCTAAACCGGATGTAGTTGTACTTGATATCGAAATGCCGGTTATGAACGGGATCGAGTTTCTTAAGGAAAGAAAGAAACGTCATATTGATGTTCCTGTCATCATTCTTTCGAGTATCGCAACAGAAGGTGCAACCGTTACTATGGAAGCGCTTGAACTTGGTGCAAGCGACTTTCTTACAAAGCCAAACGGTTCTGTTACTGCAGATCTTTCTTCTGTTGCAGACAGACTTGTGGAATTGCTTTCTTCGTACGGTTTTTCTTATGCGGCTCTTCACGGAAAGGATGTTTATGAACCTGACTTCTTTGTTCGACAGATAAAGCTTCGCGAAGCAGAACGCTTTGTTCTTGAACAGAAAAAAGAAAAAATCGAAACGCTCCACGAGCAGAATATCGATTCTATTACAGATAAACTTGTTCCTATTCAGAAAAAATTTGAATGGAATCCACCGGAAAAGAAAGAACCTTCTGTAATTGTTCCGGTTAGAAATCCTGGAAAAATTGAAATCATTGCAATCGGTATTTCTACAGGTGGACCTAATGCGCTTCGAGAAGTATTTAAATTTATTGATCCGCATTTAAAGCAGCCTATTGTTGTAGTACAGCATATGCCTGCAGGATTTACAAAAGAGTTTGCGATGAGTCTTGATAAGATTTGTCCTCTTAAAGTTCAGGAAGCTGTTGACGGTCAGCAGATAGAAGGCGGAAATGTCTACATTGCTCCTGGTAACTATCACATGACTGTAGAAAGAAAACTCAGCGGAAGCTGCATTCATCTTTCGCAGGAGCCACAGAGAAACGGTCATCGTCCTTCTGCAGATGCTCTTTTTGAATCTATTGCGAATGGATTTAAAAACAATGCGCTTGGTGTAATCATGACTGGTATGGGACGTGACGGAGCTTCACAGCTTGCAGCTATGAGAACACAGGGGGCATGGACAATAGGTCAGGATGAAAAATCTTCGATTGTATATGGAATGCCTAAAGTTGCATACGAACTTGGAGCCGTACAGGAGCAGATTTCACTTGATAAGATGGCAGACGAAATCAGTTCTCTTGCTCGAGAACATCTGTAATCTCAGGATAGATTAAAAGTTTTCTTGCCCGTGAAAGTATGTAAACGAGTAGAGAGGCAAGAACGAAAAATACAAGAACGATGAGAGATTTTAATCCTTCTGGACAGGCGGTGCCGGGTGTACCGCCTTTTTTTATTAAACCATAAATCGGATTTGCAAGACAGAAGCCAAGAATTGCAGAAGCAATCGGAAACAAAAGACAGATGATGCTTTCGAGTGCTTCCTGAACTTTTGAAGACTTTATTATTACAAGAGAACCTTCTTTTAAATCAAAGTTGTGTATGTTTACAGCCGGAACTGTATAACCCTTTCTTGAACATTTTTCATGACATGCAGCACATTCTGTAAATGCAATCGGTTCTACTATTACAGTATTTTTATTTTTTGAGTCCTTTTTATTTAAATATCTTACGATTGCATTTTTCTGCATTTTCTATTCCTGCGGTTTTTTAATTGCACTCATTCTTCTCTTGCACTCTGCCTTGCCGGCGGTATTGCCGAGTTCATCATATGTGTCGCGAAGATTATAAAGTGCATCATAGTAATAAGGATTAATTGTAATTGCACGTTCAAATGCATCTGCGGCATTTAAATAATCTGACTGGTTAAAAAATATTACACCGAGTGTATTCCAGAGATGTGCATCTACCGGATATAAATCAAGACCCATTACGCAGAACTCAAATGCTTCCTGATAATCCTGCATCGAAAGATTTACGAGTGCAAGAGTTTCGATTACATCTTTGTCTGTGGCATTTATATCATAGGCTTTTAAAAGACATTCACGTGCAGAATAAAGTTCTCCTGCATCACGATATGTAACTCCGAGATTAAACCATAAAAGATGATTTGCTTTTTCTACGACGATTGCTCTTTTAAAACAAGCAATTGCTTCTTTAAAGTCTCCGTTCTGAGCAAGATTGATTGCCTGGGTGTTTAATGATTCTGCCTGCTCTGTCATAAAACTTACCTCCGTGTTATTTTTAAATTTTTTTTAAATCTTTGGTAGCATCGACTCGAAAAGATTTATGATTTCGAGTGCACTCTCTGAAAGCGGTTCTTTTTCGAAAAGCTGAACCAACTCAAGGCTCTTCTGCTTTACTAAAGAATGACCTCTCTCGAAAGCTTCTTTTATGCATCCACCTTTTTCAAGAATCGAAATGCATTCTTCGACGCTCTCTGATATTATACCTTCTTTTTGCGCTTTGTAAAAGCAAGAAGAAATCTTTTCCTTGTCCTGAGGGTTTTTCTGAATATGCATGAGGACAGGAAGGCTTTTTTTGCCTTCTACTATGTCGTCTCCTCTTTTTTTACCCGGATTTCCCGTCGTTAAATTCTGAACATCATCCAGAATCTGAAAACCTTCGCCGATTCCTCTTGCGATTTCTCCTGCCTTAAGGGCCTGTTCTTTTGTTCCGCCACCGGATACGACACCTGTAATTACTGCAAGGCATGAAAGTGTCCCTGTTTTATTCTGAACCATTGCACGGTATTCGTCGATAGAAGGAAAAAGCTCCGGATTTCTGTGCCAGAAAATGTCCATCGCCTGCCCGAGATGCAGACGGCGCAGTTCCGTAAGGAATAGCGAATAATAAAGATTTTTTCTTTCGTCGCTTATATCAAGCTTTTCGATAGCCGCGCCGGCGGTAAAATAAAGCCATGAACCTGCATTGAGTGCTGTATCAAGACCGTATGTAATGTGTGCGCATGGTTTTCCGCGGCGTGTGTCTGCGCCGTCTTCGATGTCATCATGAATGAGACTTGCCGTATGAACAAATTCTACAAGTGGAGCAAGCTTAAAGCATTCTGCGTCTGGCCGCGGGCCATCGTCCCGACTTTTATCCTTGTTTTTAGAAGCAAAAACCATCTGAGAGCACAAAACGCTTAAAACAGGTCTCCATCTTTTTCCGCCGAGGCTTACAAGCGAGCGACAGGGTTCTAAAAGCTGTGAAATGTGCTTTTCTGTTACCGATGACGGGAGTTCTCCGAATATCGTACGGCTCCATGCATCGTTAGTTTTATCCGGCAGCAGGGCATTAAGATTTTTTTCTATTTCGAGTCGAATCTGTTCAGTTTTCATGAATTAATTATATAGTGGCGCATATAAAAACTCAAGTTTTAGAATTTATTCAAAAAAACGGGGATTTCTGCCGATATTTAACCTATGCCGGCAAATAGTTATGAAAAACCAGACTACTGGTCAAAAAAAGCATTTTCCGAAGGATATCCTGCACGTTCTGTGTATAAACTTCAGGAAATTGATGAAAAATTCGGAATGATTAAAAAAAATTATACCGTATTGGACCTCGGGGCAAGCCCCGGAAGCTGGACTACATTTCTTTTGCGAAAAATGGAAGGGACGGGCAGGGTCGTTTCATGCGACTTAAATCCGCTGGCAAAGGACGTAAAAGGCGATAACCTTACTTTTATTCAGGGTGACCTGAACGAAAAAGCAATAAGGGACAAAATCAAGGAAATCGGGCCTTACGATCTTGTTGTCTGTGACGCAGCTCCCCTTACCACGGGAAACCGCACCGTTGATACTGCGCGAAGCCAGGGACTTGTAGAAATGGCCATCTGGTATGCAGAAACGATGCTTAAAAAAGGCGGAAACTTTGCGGTAAAGATTTTCCAGAACGGAGACCAGCAGCAGCTTTTAAGGAAGATGCGCGAGGTTTTTACGACTGCAAAGGGTTTTAAGCCTGAGGCATGCCGCCGTGAGTCATTTGAGACTTATTTGATTGGCATAAACAAGAAAATAGGGTAAAATATAAGGCCTGGAGAGCCTTAGTTTTCGATTCTACTGAATTAATAAAATTAGGGAAAACTTATGACAAAAACAAGAGAAGTAGTTTTAAAAATTTCTGCAAGTTTCTGTGTGGCAGCTTTTGTTGCCGGAAGCGCAACATATTGTGCAAAGGCTATCAAAGAACAGAAAGAAATGGAAAGCGACAATGGTATGGGCGGACTTGAAATATCTGCCGTTCCTCAATATGACACTCTCGATAAAATAGAAAATGCAACGGGAGTAAGTTCAGAAAATTCTGATGCAGAAGAAATTTCCCTTGAAGCAGAAGCAGAAGAAGCAAGAAAAGATATTTATGCCCTCGAAGAAGCAGAAAAAAAATTAATCGACGGCGGGCTTTATTATATTTCATACAGAATTAAAGAAGGTGACATGATTGGTGTCATCGCAGAAAAATACGGAGTGTCACAGGATACACTCATAAGTGTAAATAAAATCCGCGCAACAAGAACGATTCAGATCGGACAGAATATTAAAATACCTTCACTCGATGGAATTTTATACAGCGTAAAGGCAGACGGCGAAACTGCTGAATCAATCGCAAAAAAATATGAAGTTGATGCAGAAAATGTTGCAAACGTAAACCACGTTGCGCTTGATACTTCTTTTTCTGCAGGCCAGTCAATCTTTGTTCCGGGAGCAGAACTTGATTTAATTACACTCCAGGAAATCAATGGTGATCTTTTCAGAAAACCAATTCGCGGTTATTACAGAATTTCTTCTTACTTTGGATGGCGTAAGAGTCCTTTCTCAAGCAGAAGACAGTTCCACGGTGGAATCGACATGGCATGTCCAAGAGGAACAA
>CAJORB010000033.1:0-2693 GCA_905236565.1 uncultured Treponema sp.
ATGAATAACACTCTAAAAGCCTTTAAAGAACATAAAGAAGAATTATTAAGTGAAGTTGGTGAAACTCACAAAAACTTTGGAGTACGGATGCCTGAAAAAGGATTTGCCGCCCTTGAAGATTTTATAGTTTCCTGGCAGAGAAAAATGTATGAGCAGTTGCAGGTTTGTTTACCTAATTCAAATCCAGCCCCAATGCCTTAGCCGCCGCGACAAGCTCTCCCATGTTGTGAATACCCAAATTATACCGCAAGGACAATTTCCGAAAGGTCAGCGGTTTTTGTAAGAATCTTTTTGGCCTCATCCCCATTTGCCGCCTGTAAAAATTCAAAGTCAGGACATTCTTTTTTTAAGCGCAAGAACAAGACTCTCGCGAAGCATATTGTGGTCATCAATCAAAAGTATTTTCATCTATCATCACTTTCCATATTGCAAAAGCCAGTCTGCCATATTTACAATTCTGATTCCGCCTATCTGACTTTCTGGATGTCGTGTTCTTGCAATAACCATTTTAGGAAAAGCATCTTTTACAGAACGAAGCGGGCTAAGCTCACGCTCCAAGGTTTCTTTGTTTGAAATATCGTCACTTACCTGAATATATGTTTTTTCACCATTTTTTACAGTCACAAAGTCTATTTCCTTATCATAAAGGTTTCCAACATATACTTCAAATCCACGGCGCAAAAGTTCAATGGCAACAATATTTTCATAGATATGTCCGTAATCAAAAGTTTTCGTACCCAAAATTGCAAAGCGCAATGCCGTATCTGCAAGATAGTATTTTTTATCTGATTCCAGATAACGCTTTCCTTTTATATCATAACGGCTGAACGGATAAAACAAAAAACTCCTGCACAGATATTCTATATAGGCTCCGCAGGTTTTATCATTTGTTTTGTACGAAGATGAAGTAAGTTTATTGGCTACATTTCTGATGGAGGTCTGGCTTCCAATGTTATCCATAAGAAAATCAACAATCATGTTTAAAAGATTTTCATTTTCAATTTTATATTTTTGAATGATGTCTTTTGTTACCGTGCTTCTAACAATTCCAGAAAGATATTTTTTTGCATCTTCCTTTGTGTTGTAGAGATACGAGCCTGCCATCCCGCCGTCTTTTACAAAGGCATCAAAAGAATCTTCTATATTTTTTGAAGGAAAGTACTTTAAGTATTCAGAAAACGAAAACGGAAACAAGCTTATTTCAAAAACACGTCCACCGAACAAAGTTGCCAAATCACTGGAAAGTAAAAAAGCATTTGAACCTGTCAGGTAGATGCTGAACCGTTCTTCGGAATGAAGACTATTTATTACTTCCTCAAAATTTGTACACATCTGGATTTCATCAATTAAGAGAAAATTTTCTTTTCCAGAAACATAAAGAGAATCAACATAATTATAAAGACTGTCTGCATCTCGCAGGTTTTCATTTTTTTTAAGGTTCATGTTGATTTCAATGATATTGATGTTCCCACGATTTTCTTTCAGAAATTTTACAAAGGATTCCAAGAGTTTTGACTTTCCACATCTTCTGATTCCGGTAACAACTTTTATGTCGGGAGTTCCCAGCGTATCAATGAGTTTTTGAAGATAATAATCCCTCGCAATAATTTTCATTTTCCTGACCTCACGGGATTATTATACCCTATTTCGCAAAATCAAGCAATTTTTAAATTTGCGAAATAAGTTGATATATCCATAATATTCTTACTTTAACGAATATGTCCTATTTCTATTAGCACCATTTGCAACAATCTTTCCATCTTCTACGAGTTCAGAAAGATAAACCTTTGTACGCGATTGCTTTAAACCAATTTCCAAAGAAATATCTTGAGTTTTTGCATTTGGGTGATTTCCTAAATATTCAAGAATTCTTATTCTAAACTTATCAGCTTTTTTATCGCCATTTTCCTGATTTATCGCCGTTTTTTCAAGTTTATCGCCGTTTTTATCGCCATTTTTTGAGTTTATCGCCGTTTTTTTGGTTTTATCGCCACTTTTATCGCCGTTTTGCTTATACGAAGGACGGTAAAAGTTCACACGAAGCATGTCACCAATTTCAAGGAACTCAGGTCTGTCAACTCCATATTCATCACATTCAGCAAAAATGCGCTTAAAGCCGGAGCCCCAGCCTTCAAGAACATCTATCTTTTCAAGGGTTCGGGCAAGCGTTTTATTGCGGATTGAAGAACGACCTTCCAGAGCCTCCTCCAATGTCAAAGAACCGTAGATGCTTCCCGGAGAAGAAATCTCAACACGGTCATCATAAACCGCAACCTGAACGCTGGAACTCATCTGATAGTTTCGGTGAATTACAGCATTGATAATCAGCTCGCGGATTGCCTTATGAGGAAGCTCATATTTTTCTTTGTGAACAATTCCATTGATTTCAACTGCCATGCTCAAATAGTTCAGAACAAATTTATAAGCTCCATCTATCTGCTCGCAAAGAGGACCTTCATATTCCTTTTTATCAAGAAAATCAACACGCTCTGTTCCGCGGAATCTGGCGCACTGAATGCGGGAAGTATAATCATGCTTACCCAAAAGAATGGCATAGGCATTTGTTGCAGTATCTTTTTTATTTCCAATTATAAGATTCAGATTCTCCAAATCTTTTCTGGTAACCTTACGTTCTGCACGCTCAGAAAAATCCTTGCAAAGATAGTTTATGTCTTCATCTTCAATTTTCAATG
>CAJORB010000034.1:0-18443 GCA_905236565.1 uncultured Treponema sp.
TAGCAGACTTCGTTTGAAGCAAATATTTCTGTCTGAATATCAAGCGTTTCTACATAATTCTGTTCGCCGAAATCTGCGGCTGTAAAAAAATAGTATCCTTCAGGAATTTCGTCTAAATTTATGCTTTTTAACGTGCCTTTAGAGATTGTGCTTCGGATGATTTTTGCATAAAGCATGTCATTTGCAGTAAGGTCGCTGTAATATGAGCGTGCAAGCTGTGAGTAGGTTTCTTTTACATCCTTTTTTTCTTTTATCTTTCTAGCGCACATGATATTCTCTACCGATATTTGTTACAACCTTTATTGTATCATAAGCCATTTTATCTGTCATGTCTGGCCAGAGCGGAATCGTTATTGTTCTTATAAACTGACTTTCTGCGTTTGGAAAATTTTCTTTTGTAAATGACGGATCGAGGTTTTTCCAGTATGTAAAATGAAAAAGCGGAATAAAGTGCATTGAGATTCCGATTCCGTTTTCCTGCATTTTTTTTGCAAACGCATCACGGTCAATTGTTAGTTTATCAAGATTAAGGCGAAGAAGATAAAGATGCCATGCGTTTCCTTTTCCATCGGGCGGTACAGTAACAAAATCAAGTTCTTTAAATGCCTTGTTGTAGATTTCTGTAATATGCTTTCGTTTTTTATACATTGATTCAGTTTTTTTAAGCTGAACTCTTCCTATCGCAGAAAGCACGTCGGGAAGATTAAATTTAAAGCCTGGGGCAACGATATCATACTGCCAGCTTGCTTTTGGAGAAGTGTAGCGGTCCCACGCAGTTCTGTCCATTCCGTGAAGGCGCATTATCTGCATTGTTTTTGCAAGAGATTCATCTTTTGTACATACCATTCCGCCTTCGCCTGTCGTTAAAGGCTTTGTTGCATAAAAAGAAAAGACTCCTGCATCTCCGATGGTTCCGGCATAACCCATATCCGTAAGGCTCGGGAAAGAATGCGCCGCATCTTCTATTACGTAAATTTTGTTTTCTTTAGTTGAATATTTTTCTGCAAGCTGCATTATTTTTTTCATATTGCAGACATTTCCTGCAATGTGAACTGGAATAATTGCCTTTATATTATATTTTTGATTTTTTTCGTTCTCGATTAAAATCTGTTCAATTTTATCTGCATCGATGTTGTAAGAATCTTTTTCTATGTCACAGAAAATTACGTCGGCACCGACATGCTTTACACACGCAGCGGTAGAAACAAAAGTGTAGGGTGTAGTAATGACAGCAGTCCCTTCTTTTATTCCGCATGCGTTAAGCGCAAGAATCATTCCCGAAGTGTTTGAGTTAACGGCAAGGCTTACAACATTTTTAGAATCCGAAGGAAGAGCCTTGTTCATAAAATCAGAAAATTCTTTTTCAAAATTAAAAGTTTCTTTTCCTGTAGTAAGCCATCCTGAACGAACAACTTTAAGAACAGCTTTTTCTTCCTGCCTGTCTATCGATGGTTTTGAATACGGAACTTTTATTTTATTGTCTTTCATACTTTTGTCCTGTAATCTTAATTTTTTTCTTTACCGTTTTCTAATTCCGGGATTGCATCTTTTAAAACTTTTCTAAGTAACGATGCGTTTCTATATTCTTTTTCATCTTTTGTTTTTCCGCTTATGCAGATTCTTCCTAAATCTTCCAGGAGTTTATCGAGATTAAAGTTAATCGGGACAGCATGAAGTTTAAGGATTTTAGGATAATCTGTCGGCTCTGGATTTTCTTCTTTTAGCCAGAGTGGTTCTGTAAGCCTTTCACCTTTTCTGACGCCCGTATATAAAATTTCGATGTCTTTTCCAGGTTCAAGTCCGCTGAACGATATTATGTGCTCTGCAAGATCTTTAATCTTAATCGGTTCTCCCATGTCTAAAAGATATGAAAAGCCGTTTTTTCCGACGCCGCCGGTCTGTAAAACGAGGGAACACGCCTCAGGAATCGTCATAAAAAAGCGTTCCATGCGCGGGTCTGTAACTGTAACAGGTCCTCCGTTTTTAATCTGTTCCATAAAAAGAGGAAGAATCGAACCGCGGGAGCCCAGAACGTTCCCGAAACGAACGAACATAAAATCTTTTCCCTTAACTTTTTCTGATGCCTCAAGCAGAAGTTTTTCGCAAAGATATTTTGACGCACCGTAAACCGAAACCGGACTTACAGCCTTGTCGGTAGAAATAAGCACGAATTTTTTTACGTTAAATTCAACTGCCGCATCCAAAAGATTTTTTGTTCCAAAAACATTATTTTCGATAACCGCAACGGGATTTTCTTCCATAAGCGGAACATGTTTATAGGCCGCACAATGAAAGATTACATCGCACTTTGTATGAGAAATGATAAAGCGTACATATTCGCGGTCTTTCATGTCGCCGATAATCGGTACAATCGTTGCTTTTTCACCGACCCCTTCTGACTGTAAAAGGCGAAGTTCCCTGTTTATCTGATAGATTGAATTCTCCCCATGCCCGAAAAGGTAAAGTCTTTCGGCGCCTCCGCTTAAAAGCTGCCTTGCAAGTTCTGAGCCGATTGACCCTCCGGCGCCTGTAATTAATACACGTTTTCCGCGAAGGTATGAAAGGCTTTCTTTAAGCGAAATCGTTACCGGAGTACGACCGAGAATATCAAGCGGGTCAATTTCTCGAGTCTGGACAAAATGCGCAGTTCCGTTTACGACCTGGCTTATGCTCGGAAGGATTTTTATGTGCTTAAAACCGTTCTGTTTGAGGGATTCATAGATTGACTTGATTTTTTCGACTTTTGCGCTAGGAATGGCAATTATGGCTTCATCTGAGTCAGTTGATTTTAAAAGGTGAACTACGTCCTCAATCGGACCTAAAACCGGGATTCCGTCTATATCCTTTCCGACAAGAGCTTTGTCATCGTCTAAAAATGCTGCGACTTTCCCGAAAATCTTCTTGCGCTTTATGTCCCCGGCTATCATCTGGCCGGCAAATCCTGCGCCTATTATGTAAAAATTTGAACCCTGTTTCTTAATCATCTTTTTTAAAATCCGAAAGCCGGATTATCCCACCTCTTTACATAATAACACAGATGGCGTGTTTCTTCAATTTGAATTTTATAAAACATTTGCTAAACAAAAATTTTTATTTTCCGATATTGAATGTATATTGGAGTTTTTTATATGAAAATGTATAAAAAAATGATGTTTTTAGTCCTTCTCATAGCCGGCGGAATCGCAAGTTCAGCTTCTTTTTCGCTTCAGATTATACAGAAAGATGGTTCAGAAAACGTTGTTTTTGATGCATCTTACATGATTGAACAGACTATAATGGACTTTTTCTATGAAAATTCATACATAGTTTCGAACAGTCCTGTAATCATTCAGAAGAAAAACGAAGATATTTCTGAGCAGATAAAGAAATCATTTGATGCTGCTGTAGAAGGTTATCTTGATCTGGTTATTCAGGCAACCGTTTACTACAATCTTTCGGATTCAAACAATCCTTCTGAGGCCGTGATTTCTAATATCGAAAAAGTTGAATGGAAAGTAATAAAGCTGAACGATAATTCAGAAATCGCCAGCGGAAAAGCTGTTCCAGGAAAAAAATATAGAAACGACGACGACGGATTATATTTCTTTGCAAGTGAACTTGCAGCAAATATAAAGGCTGCAATAGAAACAAAGGGTGGTAAAAAATGAAAAAAATCTTTTATTTATTATGTACGATTGCATTCGGATTTGTAATGACTTCTTCAAGTCCTTCTCTTGACGGAAGGGCTGTTGTTGCAAAAAAAGGTGATTTCCCACCCGGACTTTTTGCAAAGACAGTAGGATATCTTCCTGGAGACAGCATCAGCGTTACAAATCCTGCGAACAACCAGAATGTAGAGATTCTTGTAATCGGTTCACTTGATCCATCAGAAGGTGTTGCAGTTCTTTTGAGCCCGGAAGCAGCAGATGTTCTCCAGATAAAAAGAAATTCAAACATGCTCGTAAAACTTACAAAACGTAGCGGTGAGCTTGATGAAAATGCAAGCGGAACATGTGTACTTACTCAGTCTGGATCGAGCGCATACATCCCTGCCGGATACGAAGAAGATGAAGAAACAGAACAGGCAGAAGCAGAAGAAGCTCCTGTTATTTCTGAAGCAGAAGATGAAGATATTGACGAAGCTGAAGATTTTGAAGGCGAAATCGAAGATGCAGAATACGCAGAAGAAGAAAACGAAGATATTGAATTAGTAGAAGTTGCAGACGATCTTGAAGAAGAAGCGATTGAAGAACCAGAAGAAGCAGAAGAAGTTGCTGTAGAAGATGAAGAAGAAATTGACGAAGAAATCGAAGAAACAGAACAGGAAGAAACTATAGAAGTTGCAGAAGAAGACCTCTATGTTGATGACGAAGAAGAAGTTGCAGCAGAAGATGAAGAAGAAGTAGAAGAGGTTGCAGAAGCTGTTGAAGATGACTACGTTGAACCGGAAGAAGAAGGTGTAGAAGACGAAGAACTTCCAGAAGAAGATAAGCCAGAAATAGTTGACGATTATGTAGCTCCGGAAGAAGAAGGAGTTGAAGAAGAAGAACTCCCGGAAGAAGATAAACCGCAGATTGTTGATGATTACGTAGCACCAGAAGAAGAGGGTGTTGAAGAAGAAGAATTACCGGAAGAAGACAAGCCTGTAATCGTTGACGACTATGTTGCTCCAGAAGAAGAAGGTGTAGAAGAAGATGAGCTTCCACCTGAAGAAATTGTAGAAGCAGAAACAGAAGAAATAGAAGAAGCTGACGAAGTTGCAGAAACCGAGGAAGAAGAAACAGAAGACTTTGAGTCGATTGTTTTAGTTCCGTCAGAAGAAAATCCACCAGAATCAGAAGCTGTAGAAATTGAAGAAACTGTTGAAGCAGAAGAAATTACAGAAGCTGTTGAAGAAACAGTTACAGAAGAAGTTCAGGAAGTAGAAGAGGTTGCAGCAGAAATTCCTGTTCCTGTTGAAACAACAGAATTTGAAAAAGGCAAATACTATATTCAGATTGCAGTATACAGCAAGGAAGAAAACTTAAGGGATACAGTAAATAAGTACGGTAAAAAATATCCTCTGGTTGTCCAAAAGAAAAACGGTAAAAACTACGTAAGTGTAGGTCCTCTTTCTACGGACGAGTACGGAGCTGTATTACAGAGGTTTAAGTCATTCGGCTTTAAGGATGCTTTCCTTAAAAAAGGAAATTAATTGAAAATGCAAACCGCGGTTCATTCCGCGGTTTTTTTTGCCATCATGTTCTAAGACCCAATTTACATTGCACTGGTATAGAAGTGTATGAGAGTTTGCGCAAAGCGAAAACTCGACAAGCAATGGACAAGTCTATAAGGTTCGGAAACCCAATTTACATTGCTTATGGAGATGGGGGGAATTGAACCCCCGTCCGAAAAAGCAACACAGTTACGTCTACAGGTTTATCGGTGCGAGGTGGTTGTCGGGAAACGGTAGCAGCACCACAAGCGTCGTCTCCGTATTCTGATTAAAAGTCCCGCATAAAGATCAGACACAATATGCAGCAAGCCTTGGTTTGGTGACAGTAATTCTAACGGCTCAAGACCGTGCAGTCAGATTACCGTGCTTCGCTTACGCAGCGAGAGCAAACTGTGAATTAGATTCGCCAGTTAATTGTTTTCGTCTGTTTAAGGAACAGGCAATGAATCCTACCTGCAGTAAAAGCATTATCTAAATCGTCGAAACCGGTGCACCCCCAAAAAAATACCTAAATAAAAATAATAAATAAAAATGCACTTGTCAAGTTCGCGCCTGTATTTAAAGAAACACTTTATTTAAGAGAAAGCTCTTTTATGAAGAGCTTTTTTCGTCACCTGAAAATTTCGTACTCAAGTATGAAAGCGCAATTCCAAATATGAGGCACAAAACATATGAAACAATTTTTGATGCTGTCAAATTGCTTACACGCGGCCACATTGTATAAATTGAACCGACTATAAGCCCTAAAATTACTGCATATGTCTGGTTTGGAACTTTCTTTAAAAGAATGCTTATTAATTTAGCTCCCGCAAGAAGTCCGATTAAAACTCCGACTCCGTTAGGCAAAAGAAGGAACAATGCCTGGAGCGCTGTATCCTTTACAAACATTGCAGGAATCGAACTCATGATAATCGGATAGATTCCGAGAATGAGCATTATTAGAGAGCCGCTTATTCCTGGAATTATCATTGCAACTGCTCCTAAAATTCCGCCCAGAAAGATTTTAACAGCAAGCGGAACTGTCCATTGTGGAAGAGTTGAAATTGTTTTTTCTGCTGTTCCGTAGCGTGACTGGAGAACCGAAAAGACAATTATGAGAACAAGCCCTGTAAGAGCGCACAAAATGATGCCTGTATTTTTTGCAGTGCTGGATTTTGTTTCTCCGCTGTTTTTGTTGAATGAATATTTTACAAGAAGCGGAATGCTTCCGATAAGAAGTCCTGTAAAAAAGAAATTAGTCTGGTCCGGACAGTTTCTGTATAAAATCGTAATCAGTTTACTAAAAAGTAAAATCCCGAGCAGCATTCCCGTAAGAATCGGAACAACAAATTTCCAGTTTTTCAAAAGCTTTTTAATGTTGAACGTAATTGCATTTACAAACTTGTCATAGATATTAAAGACAACTACTAAAGTTCCGCCTGATACACCCGGAATTACATTTGCCATTCCGACAAAGATTCCGATAAAAAATGTCTTGATTATTTCTATCATTCCTTGACTATAATAAAAAAAACCGTCTGTAGCAAGACAGACGGTTAATCGTAAAAAGGAAGTTATTAGTGATGCTTCTGCTGGAAACGTTTAAGCATTGCAACTCCGTTTTTCTTTCCGTTGTATACAAAGCCACCGTCCCAGTATTCAAGAGCTGCGAACAATGCGTTACCGCCGTCCTGATCATCACTCTGTTTAGTTCTGAATGAAACGTAGTTAGAAAGCATTTCATAATTCTGTTTATGAAGTGCTTCGATACGGTTTTTATTAAATTCATTCCATTTGTCTAAGTCTTTAAAACCTTCACCTTCGTCTTCTACGATGATGTGTGCGTGAGTAGGGCTGAATGAATACCATACTGTTACCTTTTTGTTTACATCACAGTTGTTACCGTGCTTAACGGCATTTTTGATAACTTCTGAAATCTGCTGCTCGAGAAGGTTTAACTCTTTAATTTCTGTCGGAGCAGACTGTACGATAAGAAGTGTAAAGTATCTTATCTGACGGAAATCCGACGGAAATTCTTTTTTAAGCATATTAGTTTTGTCAAACAATGGATCATTGTCGTCTGAGCGTAATTCTTTAAAAGTATCCATAGGTCATCCCCTTTATTTAGTCTTTAATCATTAAAAGTGCTTCTTCAACACTGTTAGCAATAGGGAAATAACCCATAAGCTTTGTAAGTTCAATAACTTTCTTTACAGAACCGTGAACATTTGAAATAGCAAATTTTAGATTCATTTTCTTCATTGTTGAACAGATGTAAATAAGTGCTCCGATTCCTGACGAGTCGATATAGTCGACCTGTTCAAGATTGATGATGAAATTCTTGACGTTCTTTTCAAGCATTTTCATTACCAGTTCTTTGAGCTTGTATGAATTGTACAAATCCATTTCTCCGTTTACATCTATGATGTAAATCTCTCCGTTTTTACGTATTTTAAGTTCCATAACAGAAGCTCCTTCCCCTTATTTAATCTTGATAACCAAAAGGGATTGGTCATCATGCAGCGCGGCAGTTCCGCAGAATTTTTTTACATCATCCTTTATCTTGTTTGCAATTGCCTTACCGTCCAAAGAATGAAACTGTTTTACTATATTTTCGAGGTTTGCCTTTGAATACTGACGGCCATCGCCGTTGAGTGCTTCAAGCAATCCGTCCGTACAGGTAATTACGATATCACCGGAATTTACCGTTATCTCATTATCGGCATATTCTGTGTTTTTCTCCACACCTACAGGCTCCTGAGAACCGGAAATTTCCTTTAATTTTGAATCTGCACCAAAAATAAATATAGGGTTTGTTCCGCCGGAAGAGAACTGAATTTTCTTATTTATGCTGTCATAAATAAGAAGGGCAACGCTTGCAAAGTGGTCAACCGTATTATTTTCTGAAGAAATTCCACGGTTTGCCCATGTAAGGATTGTGCCTGCTGACTGTGTCGTGTTTATGATAAGGCGCAGCATAGCTCTTAACTGGAGCATGATGCCCATAGAGTTCAGGCTTTTTCCTGTAACGTCTGCCATTACAAAAGAAATCCTGTCTTTTCTTGAAACCATTACATCGTAGTAGTCACCGCAGATGTTTTCTGCAGGATTAAAGAATGTTCCGATTGAGATACCCGGAATTGCAGGAAGCTTTGCAGGAATGAGTGATTTCTGCACGTTGCCGGCAATTTCGCCTTCCTTTGCAAGGCTGAATCTTTCTACAATTTCGTTATGGATAGAAGTTGCCTTGATTGACGCAGAAACAAATTCTCCGAGGCGTTTTGCACTGTCAAATTCTGCTTCTGTAAAGTCACCGCTTTCAGGGTTCTTTGAAAGTCCCATAACTCCGACAGGACTGTCGTTTACATAAAGCGGAATGAATATATAAGCTCCAGGTTTTAAGAAATCTTCATCACCGTTTTTAAAGATCCTCGAATCCTTGTTAGGTTCGTTAATCATTTCTGCTTTATTTGATGAGAGTACTTCTCCGAAAATGTTCCCTTTTAATGCAAACTGCATGTAGCGCATATTCATTTCTACGCGCTGCGGTTTGTGAGGGATGTTTTCTGGTATTTCATAACACGGAATGAAGTTTCCGGTCAGGTTTTTTACATTTAAAATGTCTTCGAAATCATCAAGGACAACGATAAGGCTTCCGTCGGCATGAGTCAATTCAACTATTTTCTTACCGAAATTTTCCAGAAGAGGAGGAAGTCCCTGAGGATTATTGAAACTTTCTGCTGTTGTAAAGATGAACTGTCTGTTTACATCGAGAATTGAAATATCTTCATCGTTATAAACTATATTGAGGCGCTTCTGCGTAACTGTATTGCTTGAATTTGACTGATTTCTTTTTGAACGGTCTTCCTGTTTTACGAAGGATTTCAAAACTGCGTAAGGAAGCATCAGAATTGATGCAAGGAAAATCATAAGATATAGGAAAGTCGGCTCACGGTTAAGGAACGTAAACACCATACCGGCAAGCAGTGCTGCAAGGGCGAGGAAAAAGACGAAGCTGACTTTTGCCGTTTTTCTTATTGCTATGACTATAAGGAAAATAAAGACTAAAAGTGTTAAGGCTGCTGCAACAATTAAAGGAATAAAAGCATATGCACTGTCAATCAATTTTTAACTCCCATTCAAAAATTCTTACTACAAATTGTAACATACTAAATTATACCCGTCAAGAATTTGTTTTTGAGTCGTCCATATTCTTTTTGAGGATCTTTTTATTAAAGAAATTGGAGATTCTGTGAAAAAATCCGGTCCCGTAAGTCTTTTTAAAGTCTAAAGCCATCTGATCGATAGGGTAATCTTCGCCAAATTTGCGTTTTAAGTCGTCCCAGTACTTAATCATCCATACATAAAGGTCGCTTATGGTTCTGTGGTGGAATTTACCCATTATATGGGCATTGTTTATTACCTGAACGACAGGCATGTAAACTTTGTCAAACCACGAAAGTATGGCATCAGGCATAGAAATTTCTGTTTCCTGGTTTAAATTCATATAATACTTATGGGTAAGTATATGGTTGTAAATTACGTCGTACTGTCCGGCAGTAGTAAAATCGAGGCACCAGTAATCCGTTATGTCACCGAAGTTCGTCTCTGAATAAAATACGCGTTTTTCATAGTTTATGATCTGGTTTAGAAGATATTTCATCGAGTGACCCGGTTTTAGCTTGATTTCGCTTTTTAAGCTTACAACTTCTGCGTCAATAAATTCGATTCCGCGGGCCTTAGCAACAGAGATGCGGTGATTTCCATCACGGGCAAAGTATAAGCCACCCAGTTCGTAGAGTGTTACCGGCGGAAGAATTACATTCTGGAGGTGAGCTCTGTCGATGCTTTCCCATCTTGCCTTTAAGTGAGCGTTTTTCGGGAAGAACTGATTGTCAAAATCTTTATAACGGCCTTCGCTTCCTACGATGAGAGAAACTGGAATCGTCTGCATGCCCTTATATGTTTCGTTATGCGGTTTTAAAATCTTTTTTAAATCAGAAAGCGAAATAAGACTTGCTTCTTCTGGATTGAGGAAGTGCTGTATTTCATTTACGAGTGCTTTATTTCTTGCTTTATAAAAATCTTCATCTGTCTGTTGTTTAAAAGTAATGGTTGCCATTTGTTCTCCTGCAGATTTACTCTTTTAAATTTATAACCTGAATTTGTGAAACGTCCGTAACGGGAAGGTCAATTACATAATGACCGTATGCATTGACTACAACTGTTTTTTCGTAAACGGAAATTCTCGGTTCATTTAAATCATAAAGATGAATATGACCATGAACCATGTAAGCAGGTTTATATTTTTTTAAAAATCTATTAAAGCATTTAAATCCCTGATGACATCTGTCTTCGTGATCATGAACATGACGTGGTGTTGCATGAGTCAGAAAAATATCAAGATATCTTCCGTAAAGGATTTTATTTAAAATCAGTTTAGGCATCATCTGAAGGAGTTTAAAACTCATTGCAAATTCTGAATACTGATTTAATCCGTGGTTATAATCTTTTGAACCCGAAACTCCTGCAATAAGAAGAGGAACGCTTTTATTTTTTTTCGGATTCAGCCATTTTAACTGTCTGTCTGTAATTACTTTAAATCCTGCGTAGACGGCTCCGTGTCCGTGAAAATCTGTGCAGACAGTCTGCCGGTCTTTAGGAAGATATGCGTGATAGTATTTATATTCCTTTAAGTTGTGATTTCCAAAAACAAAGTAGGTAGGTTTATTCAATGTGCTTACTATAAAATCGATGTAGTCCATCGGAAGGTCGCCTGCGCATAATACACATTCAACATCTTTAAAAGTATCTTTTATCGTGTAGTTGTAGATAAACGGGTCGATTAAATCGGATACAATCAGGATTTTCATATTTTAATCAAGAGTGCTTAGAAACTTTGTCAAGAAGATTTTCGAGCTGCTCTTTTCCGATAAGTTCGCACGGTCTGTTTTCTGCTGCAAGTACTGCAGATCTTGTAAATCCGGAACTTGAGCATAAAAAAGCTTTCGTACAGTTTAATGATTTTATTTCGTCGAGTGTTTTTCTTATTACAGAATCTTCGAGAGGATCTGCTTCGCGAAAGAATTTTAAGAGGTAAGTCTGTTTTCTTACGCTTCTCCAGTCAGAGTTCCCTGATTCTGTTGCAACAATCTGACATCCCCATTTAGGAATGTTTACCTGCTGAGCTTCAAAACCAAATCCTGTAAGACATACCTGTCTGCACATTTTTGTAAAGCTTTCTTCTGACGAAGTAAGATATTCTTTTAAGCTGTCATTTGCCTGGAGATCTTTGTATTCAGAAAGTTTAGCTGCAACATCGCGGAATGTTTTGTTTCTTGCATAGATTGCTTCCCACTGTTCGATTGCTTTTTCGATGTGGCGTGTTTTTTCATAGCATGCTGCAAGGAAGTAACGTGCATAAAGTGTTTCCTGTTTTTCTGCATCTTTCTGAGAAGCGATGGCTCTTTCGAAACAGTTTATTGCATTGTCAATGCTGTTTCCTGCCATGTAACATGTTCCGCATTCGATTAAAGATTTCTGGCGGAACTCTGCATCGCGTCCTGCTTTTTCAAATGCCCTTACGGCTCCTGAATAATCTTTGTTTTCCTTGAGGATTTTTCCGAGGTAATAGTAAGAAGAAAAAGTTTCTGGGCTTAAAGAGATTGCAAGGTCGATTTCTTTTTTTGCTTCCTGAAACTGTTTTGCCCTGAAAAGCAGAAGGCCTAAAGCTGCATGTGCCTTTATGTGGCGGCGGTTTAACTTGATTGTCTTTCCGTAAAAACCGAGTGCCTGTTCGTATTTTCCTTTTGAGTCGTAAAGCTTTGCTGCGTTAAAATAATTTTCTGAATCACGCGGATTTAATTTTGTAAGGAGAAGAAACTGTTTTAATGCTTCGTCTGGCTGATTAAATTTAAGATAGAGCGGAGCAATTTCCTGTCTAAAGTCAAGTTCCGAAAGATTTTCATCAAAGACAGCGTGCTGGTCCACGTATTTTAATTCCATGAGGGCAAGTTCTGATTTTCCGTCTTTGAGATATGCTTTACCAAGATAATAATGGGCAAGAAAGTCCTGAGGGTCTTTCTGTATGAGTGTCTTTGCAAGCTTTATTGCCTGTGTGATTTTTCCCTGTTTTGTAAGCCTGTTTATGCTTTCTACTTTCTTAGGAGACATAACCGACTTGATTACAAAAACCATCAGGAAGATGACTCCCACTACGAGAAAAAGAATAACAACAATTGTACTGACATCCATATCTGGCTCTTCTCCGGCTTATTCCTGAAACAGCGTCTAATTGTATTGAAAGAATCGTCTTTTTATGAGATTATGTCATATATGAGAGGTTTTTACAAGAGACCATTTTTTGCTTTTATATTATTTCTCGTAACCGCACTTGCCGTATCTCAGGAAATGAGTCCTGGAACGAAGCTTTTTATGCAGAATGAGCCTTCAAAAGCCATTCCTGTGCTTGAAGCAGAACTTCGCCAGAGCGGAGCAAATCCTGATTTATACAATTACCTTGGAATTGCGTATTCCCAGGTCGGAAATTTTCAGAAATCAATAGAAGTATACCAGAAAGGTCTTGAAGTCCTCGGAACAAATAAAAAAGTCCTTTACTATAATCAGGGTAACGCATACTACAAGCTGCAGAATTTCGAAAAGGCTGCAGACTGCTATTCCATGACTATAGTTGCAGACCCTGATTTTTCATTTTCATATCTCAACAGGGCAAATTCATATTTAAAGCTGAATCGACTCGATGAATGTATGAAGGATTATGAGACTTATCTTGATTTAAATCCTTCTGATCCGCAGAGCGAAAACATAAGGCGCCTTCTTGACCTCTTAAGGGGTGAAAAAGAATTCCAGATTGCAGAGCAGAAAAGACATGAACAAGAGGCAGAACGCCGCAGGGAAGAAGAAGAACGACTTGCAAAAGCACGTGAAGAACAGGAACGTCTTAATGCACAGAAGCGTGCAGAAGAGGAAGAAAGACGAAGAAAGCTTCTTGAAGATGTTGCTGCATCTTTAAAGCAGTCATCGGATACGACAAACATGTCTGCCGGTGCAGATGATGTTCTTAGTTATGATGATGAGTCAGAACTAGATTAGACTTACGCGTGTCGGACTTTACAGCCCGATGCTTTTTATATTTATGGGGGGAATCATGGCAAAAAGTACTGTAACTTCAAAGACAGCAAAGGCTGTAGAAAAAGGAAAAAAGAGTACTTCAAAGACTGCATCAAAAACAACTTCTAAAACTAAATCAAAAACAGCAGCTGCCGTTGCATCCGGCAGAACAGCTCGAACTTCATCATCAAGAACTTCTTCCGGGACATCCAGAACGACTTCCAGAACTGCAGCGCGTCCGGCTTCCAGAACTTCTGGAACTGTTTCAAAAAGTTTTGAACGCGAAATAGAACAGAGTAACAGAGAACTTACTGCATTGCTTTCTCCTTCTCAGGAAGAAACAGAATATTACCAGAAAATCGATGAAGAAAATCAGAAAAAAGCACAGCGTCCTGACTTTAAAAAAATTGCAGTTATTGCAGGAGCCGTTCTTGCAGTAATTATCCTCATACTTCTTTTAGTACGCGGCTGTTCTTCTTCTGGAAAAGATTCTTTAAAGGCAAGAAACAATACGATTAAAGTTGCAAAAATGTATATAAGCAAAGACCAGCTTGAATCTGCGAAGGACCTGCTTGAAAAACTTTTAATCGAAAATCCTGATGATGAAGAAGTACAGAAGCTTTTTGACGAAGTAATAGAAGCACTCAAAAATCAGGAAAAGACTCCTGATACTGTAGTAATAAATAACGGCGGTTCAAATGGTTCAGTTCCTTATGACATAAACATAAATACTGATGAGCTTACGAACGCTCTTGATATGATGAGCCGCGAGCTTAATGCTGCCAACGAAAAGAATGCTAAAAATCAGGAAGCAATAAACCGCCTTCTTGAATCCCAGCGCCAGGACGAAATGGAAAGAAAGAGTCAGACTAAGGCACAGGAAGAACAGAAAAAACAGGAAGAAGCAAAGCGAAAGGCAGCAGAAGAAGAACTTGCAAAACAGAATAAAAAGAATGCAGAAAAGATTAATAAGATAAATGAATTAATTAATCAGGCAAACCAGAACTTAAACTCAGGAAAAACATCTGACGCATTAAAAAAATATGAAGATGCAGTAAAGCTTCTTCCGATTGAACAGGGAGAACCAAAGTTTTCTGCTTCTAAATACTCAGAAATTGCATCTAACCTTTATGACGCATCAGAAAGAGAAACAAATCCATCTTCAAAAGAAACTCTCATAAAGGAAGCTGTTTCTTATGCACAGAAGGCAATAGAAAAGGATCCTAATGATGCGAAGGCTCACTTTATTCTTGCGATGAATGCAGAAAAGAATAAGGACGGCGCAACAGCAGAAAAAGAACTTGAACTTGCAGCACGGAACGATCCTACAAATTACCTTTATTACTACTATCTTGGAAAAAGACAGCAGCTTAATAAAAAGTATTCTCAGGCAAGAACATCTTATAACACTTCAATAAAGCTTAATAATAAATTTGATTCATCATATTACAACCTTGGGCTTACATGTATGAGCTTAAGCCTTAATAAGGAAGCCCTCAGTGCATTTAGAAGTGCGCATACGGTAAATCCGCAGCATGCAAAATCATATCTTGCAGAGGCAAGGCTTTTAAACAAGACTTTTGATGATAAAAACGGCGCAGTGACAGCCTATGAAAAAGTCATTTCGCTTGAACCTGACAATATAAGTGCATTAAGGGAATGCGGCTCTGTATATGCTGCTTTAGGAAAGTATTCAAATGCAGAAGAAAAGTTCAGAAAGGCAATTGCAAAACTGGGGTCTACAGAAGATCCGATGACTTATTACAACCTTTCAACAGTTCTGTATAACCAGAATAAATTTGATGACGCTTATAAAAATGCAAAGATTGCATATGACACGATGAACAGCTCGGGAAGTAAGCTTGATAATAAGGCAAAGGCTGCAATTGTATACAACTATGCTCTCTGCAATGAAGCAAAAAATCAGAAGCTTGATGCGATTCCGCTTTATAAAGAAGTGCTTGCACTTGATTCTAATCACTCAAAGGCACTTACAAACCTTGGAATCATGTATATGGAAATGGATCCGCCTGATGTTGATGCTGCGCTTGGATTTTTGACTAAGGCTCATCAGATTGACAAAAACAGCTTTGAAATTAACAACAACCTCGGAAGTGCATACTTACAGAAAAAAGAATATCAGAAATCCATTGATTATTACCTTCAGGCTTTAAAGATAAATTCAAAGGATAATCAGGTAAGGACAAACCTTGCAAAAGCACAGACAGAAGCAGGACAGTTTGAAAACGCAAAACAGACTTACATCGAAGTAATCCAGCAGAAGCCGGATAACTATGATGCATATATCGACCTTGCAAAAGTCTGCATTGCACTTAAGGACACTGTAAGTGCAGAAGGTTATCTTAACGCTTTGAAGAATAAAAAACCTGAATACAGAACTTCTGAAGTAAAATATCTTCTTGATACTGTAAGACAGTAATTAAGTTCTTTTTACAAGCTCAAAAAGTTTTTCTCTCGTAATGGCTGTCCAGACAGGACGGCCGTGTGGGCAGTGCGGGTCAGGAAGAGAAAGCGCTTTTTCGCATAACTCAAGGGCTGTTTTATCGTCGAGGTAATAGCCGTCTTTTATGGCAGCCTTACATGCAGTTGTCGCTGCAATGTGATTAAGGATTTTGTCCGGGGCAACTTTATCATCCATGATGGCTTTTACAAGTTCATCTTCAGAACCGCTCCAGCGCTCATGAACTGCGTTTATCTGCCATTTCCCGTTTCCGCAATTTTCAATTAAGAATCCTGCAGATGAAAGTGAGTCTGCAACAGATTCAAGATAAGAATCATCAGAAGCAGATTCGGTTTCAAACTCATAAGGTACTAAAAGCTTTTGCGGCATTGAGTCTGAGCTTATGATTTTGTTATATAGAATCCTTTCGTGTACGGCATGCTGGTCTATTAAATAAAGTGTGTCGTCTTTTTCTGCAATGAGAAAAACACCGAGTGCAGTTCCGTAGTATTTTACTGTGCCTTGTGAAGATGGAGCAGAATTTGTAATCGAATCTTCTGCAGCTAAGGCTGTGGCTTCGGATGCAAGGTGGTTTATGTAGGATTCGTTTATTTCTTTTGTAGTCTTTGTCTTATCCATGAAAATCGAGCGCATGTCAGAAGATGTAGAGCCAGAAGAAGAGCGGTTTTCACGACCTTGCACGGCGCTGTAAGGCGGCTTTTTCATTGCAACAGAGCTTTCGAAAAAGTCAGATGAAAAAGAGTTTTCGTAGTACGAAGAATCGCGCGACGTATTTAATGATTTTACCGCATTGTTTTTAAAGAAGTTCTGTGTCGAACTGCTTACACTGTGATGAAGTTCTGCCGTGTCTTTAAAACGAGCTTCGCGCTTTGCAGGATGAATGTTAAAGTCAACAAGACTCGGGTCCATCGTAACAAAGAGGCATGCAACAGGATGAGTTCCGTTTGGAAAAAATCCCTGGCAGCCGTATTCGATTGCCTGTACGAGAGAATATTCGTTTATTTTTCTGTTGTTTACGAAAATGCTTATTTCTTTTCTGTCCGAGCGCGAAATGTCGGGGTCACCGATTATGAGTTTATAACTCCATGATTTATCAGAGGCTGCATTTTCTATCGTATAAAAAAGGTCTTTTTTTGTTCCGTATGAAAAAGCATCTGTAAAGCGTTTCTGGAGGTCAGAAGTTTTTGGAAGTGCAAGCTTTAATTCGCCGTCAGAATAAAATCTGAAATCTCTTGCAAAAAATGGAAGTGCTTTTTCGATAAAAGTGTTGAGGCACATTTTTGCTTCTGTTGCAGGCTTTTTTAAAAAGATTCGTCGTGCAGGAAAATTTTCAAAAAGATTTTCTGAACGTACTATAGTGCCGTTTACCGGAGTGCATTCTGTAACAGTATTTTTTTTTGCAACACCTGCTTCAAGCTGCCAGCTTCCGGAACAGATTGTAAGATTAGAAACTGCAGCGATGGAACTTAAAGCTTCTCCGCGAAATCCGAGTGTAGATAAATTTAATAAATCCTGTTCAGTAGAAATTTTACTTGTTGCATGAGGAGTCGAAGCAATCTCAAGATCTTCTTTCGTCATTCCTGAGCCGTTATCAACTACGCGGATTTTTTCGATTCCGCCATCGGTAACTTCTACAGTAATCGAATCTGCACCTGAGTCTATGGCATTATCCATAAGCTCGCGGATTATTGCGTTAGGTCTGTCTATAACTTCGCCTGCAGCAATTTTTCTTGCAACCTCGGGAGAAAGAACTTTTATATGATGCTGTAAACTCATTGTCTTGTGCCTTTTACAGGTTCTCCGCTTGAACCGGTTTCTAAATCTGCGTCAGAAAAAAGATCCAGTTCGGGAAGTTCAGAAGAATCCTTTGCAGGCTGGTTCATAAGAATCTGAATCTTTCCTTCGATTCTGTCGATTTCTTTTTCCATTCCCTTTGCAAGAGTAATTCCTTCTTCAAACGAAGAAAGAGCTTCTTCTAAAGATATGTCTTCGCTTTTTATCTGCTGAGTTATTTCTTCAAGTCGTGCAAGATTTTTTTCAAAGTTTTTCATTTTTCCCCCAAGTTTTTTTATACTGAATTTACTAAAGTCCCTTTATTAAGTTCCGCCTAAAACCTGTGCAGTAATCGTACCGTTTGCAGGAATAATTTCTATTTCTGAACCGACAGAGGTGTCATTTATTCCGCGTATGATTTTGCCTGTCGCTTTATCGCGAACCATTGAATATCCTTTTGCAAGAATTAATTTTGGATTTGATGCTTCAAGAATATTTACGAGTTTTTCAATATGGTTTCTCGTGTCTTTTAAACGCTCGTCCATTCCCGAAAGCAGAGCTTCTTTTGCGCTGTCAAAACGAAAGAGAAGGGGCTGTTCGATTGTTCTGAAACGGTTTTCCATATTTTCTGGCGAAAACTGTTTTACCATCGATTTTAAATTCTGAACACGAAGTTTTATAAGCGAGTGAATTTCATTTGCTTTGTTCTGAAGATATGCAATGACTTCCTGTTTTACAGGCGTGCATAATTCTGCGGCGGCGGACGGCGTCGGAGCCCTCTTGTCGGCTGCAAAATCGCAAAGCGCCCAGTCGATTTCATGACCGACTGCACTTACTACAGGAATTTCTGATGCAGCGACCGCCCTCACGACATTTTCCTCGCTA
>CAJORB010000035.1:0-41457 GCA_905236565.1 uncultured Treponema sp.
AGTCAAAACATTCAGAATAAAGACCTTCAAGCAGACTGCTTCCCTCGCTGAGAGTATATTTAAAAAGTCTTGCGTATAACGGGAAAAATCCTGCATTCGAAGGAGTCTGGTTTGAAAAACCTGCACGGCATGCAAATTCGACACGTACAAGTGCCGAAGAAAAATCTTCAAGTACAAACACCCGAAGGCCGTTTTCAAGAACATATTCGTTTACACCGTCATCAGCACATAAAGCACTGAGCGACAAAAATATAAAAGAAAAGCATACCAGAAACTTTTTTATACGGTTTTTCATACATATTATTATAACCACAGCATTGCTTTTTGTATAGTTTTTACTGTTAAAAACGCCATTCGATGTTATAATAAAAGAATGAAAAGATTTATCATAAAACTGCTTTTTACAATCATTTTAATCGGAGCACTCTGTACTGCAGGATATTTCGGCTGGAAGAAATTTACACAGGTCAAAACAGAAAAACTTCATGCGACGGTTTCAAGAACACTCGAACAGTCTGCAGAACTCTGCCTTTATAAAATGAGTTACACAGACATCATAACCATAAAAAAAAGAGCGGCACTTGGACTTGCAAAAAGCTACAGCATCGTAAAATATTCTGGAATAATCAGAGCCGGAATTAAAAACATTGACGAAATAAGTTTTTCAATTTCAGAAGACAGAAAGACAATCGAGATACTTATTCCGCCTGCAGAACTTTTAGCCAATGATATTACAAGTCAGACAGTTTTTGATGAATCGCAGAATATTTTTGTCCCTATAAGAGTTCAAGAAATATTTGACGAAATAGAAGCTGCAAAAGACGATGCGGCAAAAGAACTTCTTGCAGAAGGCTTTCTTGACGATGCAGACAAAAGAGCTTCTGATTATATAAAACAGCTTATGCTTGCACTTGGCTTTGATTCAGTTAAAACCGCGTTAAAATAAAATTAAACGGAGGACACTTATGAAAAACGATGAAGCCTTAGATTTTGATTCACAGATTAAACAACTGCAGGAAATAATTGATAAATCAAAAAATATCGTGTTTTTTGGAGGAGCAGGTGTTTCTACAGAATCTGGAATTCCTGACTTTAGAAGTGTCGACGGACTTTACAGCCAGCAATGGAAATATCCGCCAGAGACAATCATAAGCCACAGTTTTTTTTATGAAAACACAAAAGAGTTTTACAGATTCTACCGCGAAAAACTTTTATCAACCGACATACAGCCTAATGCAGCACACTACAAGCTTGCAGAACTTGAACAGTGCGGGAAATTAAAAGCAATCATAACCCAGAATATTGACGGACTTCATCAAAAAGCCGGAAGCAAAGAGGTTTACGAAATCCATGGAAGCACTTTAAGAAATTACTGTACGAAATGTCACGCATTCTATGATGATAAATTTATCAAGGAAAGCGAAAACTCACCTGACAAGCTTCCTGTATGCACAAAATGCGGCGGACTTGTAAAACCGGATGTCGTTCTTTACGAAGAAAACCTTGATGATAACCTCATCGAAAAATCTGTAAAGGCAATTTCAGAAGCAGATACACTCATAATCGGCGGAACATCACTTGTTGTCTACCCTGCTGCAGGACTTGTAAGATATTTTGCAGGCGACAATCTTGTACTTCTTAACAAATCTTCGACACAGATGGACTCAAACGCAGATCTTGTAATTCATGACGCAATAGGAAAAGTTCTGTCAAAGATTAAGTGTTAAACAGTAATGGACGAACTCCTCCGCACGAATAACATTATTCCTCCGATTGAAGTAAAATCCGTCTTGTGATATATTCAAGTCCGTAATTATTAAATTATTTTTTCTAAAATACAGAGGATTCTTATGTATATAACTTGTCTTGACCTTGAAGGTGTTCTTGTTCCTGAAATCTGGATTGCTTTTGCTGACGCTGTCGGTATTCCTGAACTTCGCCGTACAACACGTGACGAACCTGATTACGACAAACTTATGAAATACCGCATCGATATTTTAAAGAAAAACAACCTGGGACTTAAAGAAATCCAGCAGACGATTGCGAAAATAGATCCGATGCCTGGTGCAAAAGAATTTCTTGATGAACTTCGCTCTTTCTGTCAGACAATAATTATAAGTGATACATTCAGCCAGTTTGCAGGCCCATTGATGAAAAAACTCGGACAGCCTACAATTTTCTGCAACGAGCTCATCGTTTCTCCAGACGGCGAAATTACAGGCTATAAAATGCGCTGTGAAAAATCAAAACTTACGACAGTAAAAGCTTTACAGTCAATCGGCTTTGAAACAATTGCAAGCGGCGACTCTTTTAATGACCTTGGAATGATACAGGCATCAAAGGCAGGATTTTTGTTCCGCTCGACAGAAAGCATCATTAAAGAATATCCACAGTACCCTGCATTTACAGAATATTCTGAACTTTTAAATGCAATTAAAAAGGTTACAGGCTAAGACTAGAGTCAGGACTTAAACTAAAATAAGACCATCCTCACATATAACACAATCAACTTTCTGATCGTTTTCATCGCATGGAATATTTTCTTTAAGCTGAATTTTATAGCAGTAACCGATTTTCTTTCCTGTGTTCAAGAAATTTTTACTCTGACCAAGAAGCCGTTCAAGATAGCGGTCATAAAAACCTTTTCCCTTTCCAAGTCTTGTACCGCTGGAAGAAAACGCAAGACCAGGTAAAAGCATTACTGCATTTTTCGAAACAGATTTTAATTCTACTTTTTTAAGAGAAATCTTTGGCTCAGAAATCCCATAAAAGCCGGGTTCTGTCTGCGAGTTTAACGGAATATTTGCAAGAAAGTAAAATTCCATTTCACCGTTTTTATCAGTAATGCGAGGAATTGCAACAGGCTTTTCATCCTGAATGCATTTTGCAATTATTCTGTCTGTGCTTATTTCGTTTTTAGATGAAAGAAAGCAGAAAACCATCGAAGCATTTTTATAAAATTCACTTTCAAGAAAAAGTGAAGAGGCTTTGTTTTCTGCTTCCCGTTTTTTTTCTATTCCGGATACAAAGGCAGAAATTTCTGATCTTAAAATCTTTCTGAGCTCTGCCTTTTTTTCCGGGATATCTTTCATATTACTTAATTTAATTTCCAGGTTCCTGTAGTAATCGTTCCTGCTTCGTTCCATACATCAAACTGAATCGACTTTGTCTTTGTCAAATCCATTGCGCTGTAGAATTCTGCAAGGTTATTAACTTTTGTTCCGTTTACTGCAGTAATAACATCCCCGTTCTGAAGTCTTAATGCACTTGCAGGGGATTTTGCAATTACATTTGTAACGGCAACACCCTTTACTCCATCAGTAACCTTAAGCTGCTTTCTTACATCATCCGTAAGCGGAACAGCAATAAAGCCCGGCCAGAGTTTAGAATCATCAGAAGAAATCTCTTCTGTTCTTTCTTCTATTTTAGCAGTAACTTCAAGAGTTTTTCCACCGCGGATAACTTTAAATTTTGCTTTCTGTCCGACACGAAGAACTCCTACATCACGAACAAGCTGATCAACAGAAACTACTTTCTTTCCGTCAAGTTCGATAATGTAATCTCCTGCCTGGATTCCGGCTTTCTGTGCAGGGCTTCCGATAAATACCTGAGAAGCAAATGCACCTTTAGTATCTTTAATTCCGAGTGAGTTAAGGTATTCTGCTTTAACATCAGTTAAACTTACACCAACCCATCCGTATGTAATTTTTCCATCAGCGATAAAATCATCGATTGCGTTTTTTACGTTGTTAATCGGAATTGCAAAGCCAAGACCTACATTTCCTCCTGTACCCGATGCAATCCATGTGTTAATACCGATTACCTGTCCATAAATATTTAAAAGCGGTCCTCCAGAGTTTCCCTGGTTGATTGCTGCATCAGTCTGAATAAAATCATTGATGTTACCGATATCACCGCCCGATCTTCCTGTTGCACTTACGATACCCTGTGTTACAGACTGACTGTATCCTAAAGGAGCACCCATTGCATAACAGATGTCACCTGCTTCTACAGTATCAGAGTCTCCGAGTACTGCAAGCGGAATTTCTTTATCAGTTGTTTCAAAAGAAACGAGTGCGATATCCATTCTCTTGTCTGCTCCGACAAGCTTTCCGTCAAATTTTCTTCCATCATTGAGCTTAACGCTTATTTCTGTTGCAGAACCTGCAACATGATTATTCGTAAGTACGTAAAGAGTGTTTCCGTTTCTGCGGATTATTACGCCCGAACCAAGTCCTGTTTCTTTATATTCTTCCTGTTTCTGGCCGTCATCCTGCGGAACTCCAAAAAAGAAAAACGGAATGTCACCGAAAGGATTTTTTGCCCTTTTCTTTGTTTCTGTAACGTCAATTTCTACTACAGAAGGAAGCACATTCTGACTTATCGAACGGTTAACATCCTGCAGCGCTTCGATAATATTGAGCGATGCAGTAGGAATGTTTGCTGCTGTTTTTTCGTTTTTAACTGTATTTGTCTGGGCAAAAGCAGTGTTTGCAGAGCCCCTGTCTTTTTTTCCTGTGCACGAAAAGGCTATGAGTGCAAAAGCTGTGGCTGCGACGCATGCACATCCGATGATATATTTAAGATTCTTTTTCAAGATTTTTACCTCCGTTTTGCGGCCTGAACTTTATTCAGCATGCCACCTATATAAAGATAATAAAAAAATCCCCTGTTGTGTTACAAAAAAAGCTGAATTTTTTAAAAAATTCAGCTTATAGCAGAGCCAGAACTACGCCTTAAAACTGCGGTAGTTAAGGTCTGTAAGGATTTCTGTGTGGTCTTTAAAAACTACGACAGTATGCTCTTCGTGGGCAGATGCAAGTCCATCTGCGGTAAGAACAGTCCAGTCATCGTCGGCAAGGACAACGTCATCCGTGCCAAGGTTAATCATAGGCTCGATTGCAAGAACCATTCCCTCCTGAATGCGCGGATTAGGGCCGCCCCAGTCAGAAACATTAGGAATATTCGGGTCTTCGTGAACATCAAGCCCTACACCGTGGCCACAGTAATCGTAAACGATTCCATAGCCGTGCTTTCTTGCAATTTCTTCTACTGCACGCGAAATGTCTTTTATGCGGTTTCCTACGCGGCAAGCTTCGATGCCGGCTTTAAGACACTCTAAAGTTACTTCGTCAAGCTTGCGGATTTTAGGGTCAACATTTCCTACAAGCACTGAGTGAGTTGAATCTGATATATAGCCGTCCAGGTCGATTCCGACATCGATAGAAACTATATCACCATCTTTTATGATTCTTTTTTTAGACGGAATCCCGTGAATAACTTCGTCGTTAATGCTTATGCAGATGGCACCCGGAAAATTTTCGCGGTACCAGGCAGGCTTTCCGCCATGCTGCACCATAAATTTTTTGCAGATATCATCAACGTCTTTAGTTGTCATTCCGGCTTTTACCTGCGGAATAATTTCGTTAAACATATCAGCAAGAAGATGGCAGCTTTTTCTTATTCCTTCAATTTCCTCTCTGTTCTTTAATCGAATCATTTATCTATGCCTCATTTAATATTTTTTTTGACTCTTCAAGACAGATCAGCGAAGTTGTTTCATCTCCAATCCGTTTATAAACCTGCGACATTTTCTGCAGAAAAAAAGCATCGTCCTTTGGACCAAAATTAAGTTCAAGAGCGCGTTCCCATGCATCAAGTGCAAGTTCGTCGTCTATAACTTTATCTAGTTTAGTGCGTAAAATATTTTTTGTAAATGCCAGCACTTCAGAAAAAAACAGCCTGAAGTAATCATATGTGTATTCCATCTTTATAATCTGTTCAAGAAGTAGAAATGCATCGTAATACTCGCCGCGCAATACTAATTCTTCCGACAGGATAAACCCGTAGTCCATAAAATCTTCGCGCGTAAACCAGTGCTTTAGATTAAAGTCGGCGTGCTCTGTGTTCATCTTTTTAAATTCTTTTACCGCATCATCTTCCCTGTCATGCATAAGATCAAAGAAAATGAGTTTTGCACGCGACTCCTGATCTGTACGTTCTAAAAGCCATGTTCTGTAATCAAATTCTGCTTTTTTGTGACGGTGCGCGCGTACATTTGTAAATAGTGACGAATCAAAAATTGCGCGGCTTTTTGCATCAGAAAGGACTTTATAAGCCTGAACTACTTTTGCAAATTCTTCTGATGTTTCGGAAGTTCCTGATTTATCCGGATGAAGTTCTTTTACTCTGCTTCTGTAAGCTCTTCGTATCTCAGAAAGTGTCGCATTTCGGCTTACTCCAAGAATTTTATAATAGTCTGCCATTGTATTCCTACTTTAACTGAGAATACAAAAGTTCTATATCAGGTTCTTTTACGACGATTACAGAACAGGGAGAATTAGAAATTATTTCTCTGTTTGTAAGCGAAACTGAACTGTGTGTATTTTCCCACGCAAATGTTTTTGTACTTTCAGAATTTTCCCCACCGAGAAGAAGGAGATCTGCTTCTGATTCTTTAATGCAGTTTACGACTTCAAGACATACAGAGCCTCTTCTAATCTCGCCTGTCGCTTTAAGTCCCTTGCTTTTTGCAAGCTTGAGTGCATAATCTATATATCTTTCTCCGTCATTCTGGAGATTTTTTTCATACATCGAACTTTCTTCTGAAATTAAGAAGTGACTTAACGACAGGCGCTTGATGGTCGCAGTATCTACAACGTAAACAAACTTAAGGGAAAGCTTCTGTTGTTTTGCAAGAATAATTCCGTACATCGCAGCATGAATCGAACTTGAAGATCCGTTGATGGCAACGACAATACTGTTATAAAGATTTCTGCTCATACTTTACCCCTATTTTCTGTTCTTTAGTGACTTAAGCACAAAAACGTTTTCTCTTTCTCTCTCTTCAAGCACACTTTCTATATATCTTACGGTTTCCTGTGTCTGCGGGATAACCATTTTATCAAGAGCGTTAACACGTCTCTGAGTTTTTTTTACTTCTCCTGCAAGACGCCAGACAATTGTTCTAATCGAAGCCATGTCGGTAAGAAGTTTTAAAAGCTCAAAAAAATATGAAATGGTTTCGTCACACGAAGAAGAAGTTCCCATAAAAGAATAAAAAAGTTTTTTTTCTGGAAGCTTTACATCAATAGTAGGAAATCTCATTCCGCCGATTGTTATAGATTTTTCAATTATTGAAAAATCATATTTAACACCGGATGACATCTGCTCTACCCTGTCACCGCCAAACTGCATGAGCATTTTCTTTAAAGCAGGATATGCTTTTTCGATAAGCTCATCAATTTTCTGCTCGAGAAGTTTTACGCGTTCTACCATGTGCATGAGTTCCATTACAAGGATTTCGCGTTTCTGCTCCAGAAGTTCATATCCGTTCTGCGAAACAGAAAGCTGTTCTTTCATCGAGAGAAGATTTGATTTTGTCGGTGCAATGTTTAACTTTGCCATCGATTCTTTTTACTCTTTTATTTTTATAAATCCTGTCTGCTCTTTTTCATCTTTCTGCATATATTTTGCAATCAAATCAGGTGTAATTCTTACAAGTTCTTCTTCTGGAAGAATCTTTAACACCTGCCATCCGATATCAAGCGTTTCTTCGATGGAACGGTTTTCATACTCGCCCTGTGTAAGGAATTTCTGTTCAAACGCTTCACCAAATTTTAAATACAGTTTATCAAGAGAAGAAAGTTCTTCTTCGCCTATGATGGCTGCAAGATTTCGTATTGATTTTACTTTTGAATACGAAGCAAAAAGCTGGCTTGATACTGCAGCATGGTCATCACGTGTCATGACTGTTCCGTCAGATGCAATACCGATTCCGTCTTTCATAAGTCGGCTCAATGAAGGAAGTCCTGCAACAGGCGGATACATTCCTTTCTGCGAAAGCTCGCGGTCAAGAACAATCTGTCCTTCTGTAATATATCCTGTAAGGTCAGGAATCGGGTGCGAAATATCATCGTTCGGCATCGTCAAAATCGGAATCTGTGTAATTGAACCTTTACTTCCTTTAATGCGTCCTGCTCTTTCATAAAGCTCTGCAAGGTCAGAATAAAGGTATCCCGGATAGCCTTTTCTTCCCGGAACTTCGCCGCGCGTTGTAGAAATTTCGCGAAGTGCTTCACAATAGTTTGTCATATCAGTCAACACTACAAGTACATGCATTCCCATCTCGTACGCAAGATACTCTGCAGCCGTAAGGGCACAGCGCGGCGTAATGATACGCTCAATCGACGGAGCATCAGCAAGGGACTGGAACATTACTACCTTCGAAAGAACGCCGGATTCTTCGAACGTGTCGCGGAAAAATCGTGCAACATCGTATTTGATTCCCATTCCGGCAAAAACCATTACAAACTGATCGTCACTTGATTTAAGGCGCGCCTGTCGGATAATCTGTGCCGCAAGTCTGTTATGCGGAAGACCATTACCGGAAAAAATCGGAAGCTTCTGACCGCGGATAAGAGTATTCATTCCATCGATAGAAGAAATTCCTGTCTGGATAAAGTCACGCGGATAAACACGCGCATAAGGATTTATAGGATTTCCGTTTACATTTATTTTTTTCGAAGAAATAATCGGAGCATAACCGTCAATCGGCTCACCAAGTCCGTTAAAAATTCTTCCGAGAAGATCAGGGCCTACGCGAAGTTCAAGAGGTTCCTCAAGAAATTCAACTGTAGTATCCTGAAGATCGATTCCTGTTGTAGATCCAAAAATCTGAACAATTGCAGCTTCCTTTGAAAGATCGATTACACGACCGGTTCTTTTTTGTCCCGTTCTGTCGCGTACATAAACCGTTTCGTTAAAAGAAACATTTTCAGAAACCTTTACGGCTACAATCGGTCCGTCAACCGATTTTATTCCATGGTATTCTACACCTTTCATACTGTAGCCTCCGTTGTCTGATATATGCGTTCAATCGAAGCAAACTCTTCGTCCATGAGATTTTCAATTTCATTTATTTTTTCTATCTCGTCATTTGCAACAAGTGATTTGATTCTTATTATTTTTTCACGGCACGACATAAGTGTTATTTTTGCAAGAGGTGCTCCTGCTTTAATTACAGCAAGTGCGCGTTCATAAAATTTCATTATAAGAACAAGAATCTTAATCTGTTTTTCTACAGTGCAGTATGCATCGATTTTATCAAAAGCATTCTGCTGTAAAAATCCATTTTTCATCATGTCTGCAACAACTAAAACAAGTCTCTCAAAATCAGGAAGTGCATCAGGACCGATGAGACGCACAATCTGTTCAAGCTTCTGTTCCTTCTTTAAAAGATCAAGAGCGTTATAACGAACCTTTGACCATGCAGGATTTGTTTTTTCCCACCACTCTTTTACTTCTTCTGCGTATTCAGAATAAGAATCTATCCAGCTGATTGCAGGATAATGTCTTGCGTTTGCAAGAGAACGGTCAAGAGCCCAGAAACATCTGATAAATCGTTTTGTATGCTGAGTAACAGGTTCAGAGAAGTCACCACCAGGAGGAGAAACCGCACCAATTACAGAAACGCTTCCTTCTTTCTGACAAAGCGATGTAACACGTCCTGCTCTTTCGTAAAACTCTGCAAGGCGTGTAGGTAAATATGCAGGGAATCCTTCTTCTGCAGGCATTTCCTCCATACGGCCAGAAAGTTCACGCAATGCTTCTGCCCAGCGCGAAGTCGAATCTGCCATAATTGCAACTGCCATTCCCATATCGCGGTAATATTCTGCAAGTGTAATTCCTGAATAAAGAGAAACTTCGCGCGCTGCAACAGGCATGTTAGAAGTGTTTGCAATCAATATAGTTCGTTCCATAAGAGAACGTCCTGTACGCGGGTCTATAAGTTCAGGGAACTCAGTAAGAACGTCTGTCATTTCGTTACCGCGCTCCCCACATCCGATGTAAATAATCAAATCTGCATCACACCATTTTGCAACTGCATGCTGTGTCATTGTTTTCCCGGTTCCAAATCCACCAGGAATTGCAGCCGTTCCACCTTTTGAAAGCGGAAAGAATACATCGATTACACGCTGTCCTGTTAAAAGAGGTTCTGTAACACCAAGCTTTGCCGCATAAGGACGTGGTTTTCTTACAGGCCAGTACTGGCTCAATTTTATTTCTTCATCAAGTTCGGTTACGGCAATTACATCATCAACTGTATAAAAACCGTTTCCAAAAAAACTTTTTAATGTTTTTCCTTTTATATAAGGCGGAACCATAATAGAGTGCACGACAGACTCTGTTTCATTAACAGTTCCAAGAACCATACCCGGTTCAATCTCAGAACCTTTGTTAATTCCGTCTGCTGCTTTAAAGTCCCATTTTTTTTCTGTATCAATCGGAGTTGTTCTCTGTCCCGGTAAAAGGAAAGCACCTTTATCTTCGAACATTGCCTTAAGCGGACGCTGGATTCCGTCATAGATAGTTCCTACAAGGCCCGGTCCAAGTTTTAAAGAAAGAGGAGACTCAGTACATTCAACTGTTTCGCCAAGCTGCATTCCCGTATCATCCTCATAAACCTGAATGACAGCTTTATCTTCGTTCTGGCGGATAATTTCTCCGATGAGTTTATTTTTTCCTACGTTTACAACATCATAAAGACCGCAGCCCTCAAGCCCTTCTGCATATACGATTGGACCTGCGATACGGGTTATCTTACCACAAATCATTCCGGAAGCCTCCCTCCAAACAGAGTAACTGCCAGCTCATTTCTGTACTTGTCAAGAATTTCAGTAACAAGTTCTTCAATAGTAAGTCTTATTTTTACAGACTTGTCATCAGAATCAAGAATGATTCCTTCGTGCAAGTCAATTCCTTCTATTGCAGTTTCTCCTGATTTTACAAAATCAATTTTTTCAAATGAATTTATTTTTAATTTTTTCTGTTCAATTTTATTTTTTGCTGAATCAAAGTCAAAACCATAAATCTTTGCTTTAAAGTTTTTTGTATCCGTAAAACTTTTAAATTTATCTGCCATAGAAAGAAGCAGATCAAGTCTTTTATTCTGTTCAATATTTTTTAAATAATCATTGATTGCAGATGCAACGGATGAACTTATGCTGGAAACAAGAAATCGGGATTTTTCAAGAGGAAGGCTCGATGCAAGATCTTTTTTATACTGTTCAGCTTTTTTAGAATAGTATTCACGTCTCTCTTCTTTTGCGTCGTTAAGTCTTTCATCTACCTGACTTAAAATTTTCTGACACTGTTCGTCTGAGTCTTTTAATATTTTTTCTGCCTTTTTTCTTGCATCTTCCTGAATTTCTTTATCAAGAATATCAGTCGATCTTATTTCTTCCATAAAATTTTCCTTACACCTGTATTCCGACAGCTTCGCGGATAGAATCTGTAAGAGATTTTTTTCCGATAACTTTTCCCTGAATACCAGGAATCTCTACGATAAGAGGAAACCTTCCCTTTATCTGCCAGTCGTTTACTTCCTGAGCAATCATAACACTGACGTCTTCTGTTAAAATGAGAACCTTAGGAATTTCTGTTCTTACCGGAGCAGAAACCAGACTGCCCTGCCCTGTCACGCGATTAAAAGCATCCAGAGCCTGGTTGCGGTTGGACGCATACGTACCTTTAACACCGACAAGGGCAAACGCAAGAACAATTTCACGCTCACCAATTATATAATATTCCAAATTAAAGCCTTATCAAAACCGCTTATCTTACAGAATGATAATCAAAAGTGCTACAAGGAATCCCCACAAACAGATACCTTCTGCAAGTCCTACGAAAGGAAGCGCTTTACCAGAAAGTTCTGCGTTTTCGCTCATTGCACCCATAGCTGCAGCACCGATTTTTCCTACAGCGCTACCACCAGCGATACAAGCGATACCTACTGCAAGACCGGCAGCAATGTATTTAAATGCCTGAATGCTGTCTGTCTGAGAAGTAACCTGAGTTGTTTCGGCAACTTCACCGCTTTCCTGTGCGAACAATCCTGCGATTCCAAAAATTGCGAGGAATGACATTACGATAAAAATTTTTTTGTTCATATATTCTCCTACTTTTGCGTAAACTTTTACACGCGCAAAATATTTTTATTTAAACTCCGGAACACTCGTAAACGCATAAGGCGTAAACTCACGGCCCGTTTCATTAAAGAACTTAGAAAAGAATTCATAATACTGCAGACGTATTACCTGAATTGCAACAATCATTCCTTCGAGGACAACAACGATTGCGTTACCCACAATAGAAATTGCGATGCTTCCTGCTCCAGGAGCAAGCGCGCTCATCGTCGAAATGATATATCCTAAAACGGCATGAGCAAGAGCAAATGCTCCGACACGAAGGAAGCTTACAGTATTAGAAAGATATCCGCTTATTACTTCGATAAGTTCAACAATCCCACCGATGAGCGCTGCTCCGACTCCGTTTTCAAAAACGGGTCGTTCGCCGTCTAAGAGACGTTCAAACGGTTCACCAAATGCAGCACCAAACAATGCGATACCTATTATCGCAGCATCAACTGCAGTTGCAGAATATTTAAAGAGGAAAATTCTTATTACAAGAATTACTACGCCCCAGAAAAATACTGCACCGCAAAGACCGTTTTTACCAAAGAATGCGCGACCCGGATGTTTTCTAAAAAGATTATTTACTATGTTAAGAATAAGTCCAGTTGAATTGATTACAAAACCAACAGCAACAGAGAATCCAAAGAACTTAAACATATTAAGAATAGATTCTGGATTTGAATTAGGCATCATATGAAGGATATGATCTCTTGGTTCACCAAAAAGTCCTGTTAAAAATCTTGCAACAGGAATAAGGAAAGTTTCGTTTGCAAAAAACTCACCGGTTAAAATACCCATAATCATACTTGTACAGCCGATTGCCATAAATACAGGAGCAAACTTATTCCAGTTTCCAACCTTGATAATTTTTAATGCCATGAGGATTCCCATGAGTAAGAACACAAGTCCCTGCCCTGCATCACCAAACATGATTCCAAAAAGTATTGTAAAGAACAGCGCAACAAACGGCGTCGGATCAATTGTTCCGTAAACCGGTGAGCCGTAAGAAAATACCATCCTTTTAAAGCTTGAGATAAATTTTCCGTGTTTTAATTCGACAGGAACTTTTTCGTGGCCGTTAATTACACTCGGAACTTCTTCTGGAGTGTATTTTCTTACGGCGATTCTTTCTTCTGTAATTTTTTCAAGTTCCTTTATAACATCGTCGGCATCAACTGCAGGAAGCCAGCCTGTAATTCTGTAAACGAGTTTTGTAGATTCGAGTTTATTTTCTGTATAACGAACCTGACTTGCAACAGAAAAGTTTCCCATAAGCCTGTAAAGTTCGTCTTTATGTGTTTCGCAGTAATTCTTTTTTATTGTAGAAAGATTTTCGATTATTGAGTCAGATTCCTGTTTCTGTTTTTTTAATGTTTCAAGAACATCATCCGGAATTCCTTTAAAGTCTTGTGGAATTTCCATATTAACAAAATTATGTTTCTTTAATTCTGTATCAAGCGCAAAGCGTCCTTTTTTAGAACTTGCTGCAAGCACGTGAGATTTGTCGTTTCCAAGCGGAACGATTATAGCCCTGTTTCCTACGTCAAATTTAAGTTCATCAAATTCTGCAGGATCAATTTTTCCTATTCTTAAAGAAAGAAATGAAAGGTGCTCAAGGTCAGAATACGAAGCCTTTAAATTAGAAAATGCCATTGCTTCGTCATAAGCTTCTGTAATTTTTTTATTCCGTTCATATTCTTCTGAGTCATTAGTCTGAATTTCTTTTACGCCCGAAAGAATTTTTTCTGCGTCTTTATAATCCTGTTCAGACGGCATGTCATAAGCTGCAATATCTTTGTTAAATTCTTCGAGACAAAAATAACTTCTTACCTGATCAAGTTCTTTGAATATTTCATATTCGTGGTTTACTTTTTCTTTTCCTGAATCATCTTCATCAAGCGAGCTCTGAAACTGAAAATTTCCCTTTCGTCCAAGCAGAGAAAGTACTTTGGAAATATCCTGTTTGAGAACCATAAGTTCAACAAGTCTCATTGCTGTTGTTCTTGCCATACAAACCTCTTTATTCTACCCCTACACGGCCTGCTCTAATTGAACATTAAGCCTTATTGCCTCTGTTGCAGTCCTGATATTATCAAGTTCATTTTGTTTAATAAAAAACCATGCAACCATAACAAGAGCACTGAACGGTTCTTTATGAAACGACCTGCGCATAAGTAAATAAAAGTCATTGGAACACTTTTCTTCAACAACCTGAGGATCAAGCTTCCAGACTTTTCCGTCTTTTATATCATTAATCAAAGCGCTGTGTTTCCACTTTGACCACTGCTCATAAGAATTAATGTCGTATCCTATAATCTTTAATGCTTCGCCGGCAAAAAGGTCGTTTACACCCTTTGACTCATCAAGATAAACAATCTGTTTTCTTATCTCATCTTCTTTCATATTGTAATAAACTTTTAAGCGCATTACCCATATTACGTTTTTCATTGAATAACGCCACAGAATAAGTTTTCTTACTGCATTACGCTGTCCGATAGAAAGTTTATCTGCACCCTTAAGAAGATTCCTTACAAACTGCATATCAAGATCATGAGAAAGCATCTGCTGCTCATCAACCGCAGGTACTTTATTATACCATGCAAGTTCATCTTTTTCTGTCATTTTTTGTACATCAGGCCACTGAGAATAATCAAGAATATTAAATGGCGTAATGTCAGAAAAATCAGGCTTTTCAGAGCGTCCTGTCGCAAGATATGCTGCAGCGTTCTTTAGATTTTCAAAGTCAAACCAGTGAATCAAATTTTTAAGAACTACATCCGGCTTTGAATAAAGTTCGAGGAGCTTTTTATATTCAGCAATAAATTTCTGAGTTGCTTTTTTTTCGATTAACTGTGCAAGTATTGTCTGCGGAACAGCAGGAATTTCTTCTTTAAATAAAAGAGACCAGAGTTCTGGAAGTGTTTTTGTTTCAAAAAGAATTTTTGCACGCTGACCTGTAAAAGATTTTGCAAGCATTCCGCTTGTCTTTGCATAAATGTAACACGCAGCACCCGTTCGATCCATAAGCGGTCTCCGGATTACCTGGATAAAATTTTATCCATAAAGCTGTTGAACGAATCAAAATCCTTATTTGCGTTTAAGATTTGATTCTTGTAGTCATCAAAAGTTTTTTTATGCTCTTTGTTGCAGGAATCTATTGTGTCTTCGTATTGTTTTTCAAGTTCATCGATTACTGTGTGATATTTTGAATCAAAGATTTCGTCAGACTTTGCTTTTGCAGCAAGAACTCTTCTGTTACTTTCTGCCAGCGCCTGATCAATAAGTGACGATGCCTGATTTTCTACTTCAAGTAAATGTGTTATTACATCAATTTCACTTTCCATTTTTCTCTCCTTTAACAGGCTCTGTACAGAACGCGGCATTTTAGCCCCGCACTGCATCTTCGTCATTCTGTTTTACAGACTTTCTTCGATAGTAAGAATTGTATTTACAATCTGTTCTCCCGTCAGTTTTTCCATAACGGAATTATAAAACTCTGTTTTATTAAACAGAAGTGCAAGTCGCTGCATTATATTCAAGTGTAGCGATGTATCATCTGCAGGAAACAGAATCATAAAAATAATATGAACAGGTTTTTTATCAAGTGAATCAAAATCAATTCCTTTTTTACTTTTCCCGATTGCGAAAACAGGTTCCTTGATTTTATCACTTATTGCATGAGGGATTGCGATTCCGGGAATAATTCCCGTCGTCATTTTCTGTTCACGCTCAAGTAAAGCCTTAAGCACTTCTGCCCTGTCAAGGGAAGGACAAAGAGAAATAAGAATTTCATTTAATTCTTCAAAAACTTCTTCTTTGTCCGTGCTCTGCAAATCTACATTTACAGATTCTGGCTTTATAAATTTTTCCAGCATAGTTCTACCCTTGTATAAGGCTTACTTAGAAATTACTGAGCGTCTGCACCAGATAATGTAGATTCTGGATTTACATCTGCGCCGGCATTTTCGTCAAGGCTTTCTACCCAGTCAAATACTTCTGAGTTAGAACTTTCCTGAACCTGAACTTCGTCTGTATTCTGAAGTTTTTTAACTGCAGGAGCTTTTGTAAGCAATGCGATGCTGAATGCAACAACAAGGAAAAGGGCAACAAAAACGAAAGTTGTTTTATTGATAACACTTGCCGAATGAGAACCAAATGCAGCAGAACCAGAACCAGAAAGAAGTCCGCCAAGTCCACCGCCTTCATCATTCTGAACGAGAACAAGAAGAATAAGCAGAACGCTTATGATAACAAATAAAACGATAAGTACAGTTTTTAATGCAGCCATAAATAACACTCCAAAGGCTTAAAGCAGCGAAAAAAAAGCTCTAAACCGATAATTTTACGAATTTTAGTTATAATAATGGATAAAATGGCTTTTAGTCAACACGGCAGAGCCTAGCGTTTATTCTCTAAAAACTCGAAAATCGTGTCGGTTACCTGCTTTAGTTTTTCAGGTGTGACGGTTTTTAACCACGAATTAAAGATTTTGTTAAAATAAACGCTTTTTTTATCAAGTTCAGCCTCGGTAACAAAATGAGACCCTTCAACAAACCAGGACATTGCATCATGCTGCCATGCCCCGGACGCAGAACTTCGAACGACAGTATATTTTTCTGCGTGCTCAAAAAACATCCCGACTAAGTCTTTCTGCGGATACCACGTGTTTATCTTATCCTTAATCCTTGTAAACTCACGAGAATCAATCATGTCCTTAGGAAAGCCGGGACCGTCAAAATTGAATATTTTCTCAACTTTGGGCTTAAAATATTTATTCATATAGCACGCAGCATAGACTGCAAGGTTTCCTCCCTTGGAATGCCCGAGGATGTTTATTTTTCCATGCGTGATTTTAGAAACCCTGTCGATATAAGAAACCGCATCTTTTTGAGCCGGAACCGATGTAGAAAATGACATGTTAAAATCTTCTTTCCATCCTGTAAGAGTATCATCGGTTCCTTTAAAAACGACATAGGGGTTTTTATTTGTTCCGCCTAAAAAATAAGTAACGGCAGAAAACTGTTCGTCGATTGATCTGTCAATTTTATTTACATAACCTGCAGCGCTCACAGATGAAAAGCGGGGAGAATCTGCAGCGGCCTCAAGAACTTTGTATGTATCTGAGTTTATGAGGGCTCCCGGGTCACAGCGTTTTTTAAAATCTGCGGTATGCTTAAAAGCCTGCCACAGATTTTTTAGCGTCATTCCCGATTTAAAATCACTGCTTAAAATTCCGTCGTAATTGAGATACGAAATCTGACAGAGTATAACTGCATCAACTTCATTAAAAGTGCTCTGTTTAAAAGACAAATCACCGCGCCACAGAATATAGTCTATAATGTTTGCCATTTTTTTGCCGTCTTCTATATAATTATTTTTCTTTTTTCCAGGTCGCGTAATCAAGTTCGTTTCGCATGATGCGTCTTATAAACACACCTGCTTTAGAAAGATCTTCTTCTTTCCAGTTTCCTTTTGCGTTTCTGTCTGCGTTAAATTTTAAAACACCAGAATCTTCGCCCTTATTATTTACAGACCAGTTAATCCATGAAATATTATTTTCTCTAAGGAATTCGATCCACTGTAAAGTTTCTTTTTCAAAAACCCCGCCGTCACCGCTGTCTTTTGTGCAGCCCCACTCTGTTGCAAAAATCGGGAGTCCTTTAAGAAGCGCCTTCTTTATTTCTGCGCGGCGTTCTCTTCCCTGGCTTCCTGTATAAAAGTGAACCGTATACATTATGTTTTTCTGATTTAAAATCGGATCTCTTGCAGCAGAAAGAACATCACCACTCCAGTTTGGAGTTCCTACAATGATAACGTTATCAGGATCATATTTTCTTATTGCAGCAATGATGCGTTCTGCATAAGGCTTGATGTTGTCCTTCCATGTTACGTTCTTTCCGTTAGGTTCATTGCAGATTTCATAGATGATGTTTGCCTTATCACCGTACTTCTGTGCAATTTCTGTAAAGAAATCTTCTGCATCAACTGCATATAAGAGAGGATCTTTATCTCCAAGGACATGCCAGTCAACAAGAACATACATCCCGGTTTCGATACATGCTTCTATAGAAGTTATTACTTTGTCTTTAAGAACAGGGTTTCCGATATAACCGCCCTGAGTATAAAGCGCTGCACGCCATGCCTGGCAGTTCCAGTCATCACGAAGCCATTTTATTACATCTTTATTTGCGTATTTTCCATACCACTGAAGTCCATGCGAACTCATTCCCCTTATCTGAACAGGCTTACCGTTCTGGTCACACAAATCTGTTCCGATAACCTGCAGCGAACCATAACGTTCTACGACAGTTTTACCGTCTTCGATGGCAAGATGTGAATCACCCGCATACTTTACTTTATCGCCACATGAAGCAGCAAGAACAAGCACTGCTAAAGCAATACTAACTATAGATAATTTTTTCATTTTTTTTGTTTTCCCTTTTTAAGTTGAATTTACTCAAATATCTTATCACGGTTATACTCATAGCGCAATTTTTTTTAAATAAATTCAGCATATATATTGACACTGAGGGGCGATTTTGCTATATTCTGTTGTAGTTTCATTAAGCGAGAGTGGTGAAACTGGCATACACGCTAGACTTAGGATCTAGTGCTTCGGCTTGAGGGTTCAAGTCCCTCCTCTCGCACTTCTCTATCATAAAGATAGCAGAAAAAGCAAAGTATATTTTGCGGGAATAGCTCAGTGGTAGAGCGCCACCTTGCCAAGGTGGATGTCGCGGGTCCAACTCCCGTTTCCCGCTCTAAATAAAGCGATTTAAGAGCAATCTGAATCGCTTTTTTTTTACCATTTTTTTTATCAAGAGGATAACGATCGTGAAATTATCTAAGAATTACGAAAAACTCGAAAAATCAGCTGTAAAACTCACAGTAACAGTAGACAAAGCAGACATCGAAGCAACTTACAAAAAGGTAACTGCAAATTACACAAAAAACGCACAGATTCCGGGATTCAGAAAAGGACATGTTCCGGCAAAAGTACTCGAAACAAAATATGGTGATGCATTAAAGGCAGATACATTAAGCGAAGTAATTGATGCTTCATTAAACGAAATCTTTTCTGACGAAAAAGAAACAGAATACAGACCACTTCCATATGCACAGCCTGCAATGGACAAAATGCCTGAGTTCGAACTGGGCAAAGACCTCGTTTACACAGTAACATACGACATCTTCCCTGCAGTTTCTGTAAAGAACTTCTCTGGAATCACAGTAAAAGAACCTCAGGTTTCTGTAGGAGATGCTGAACTTGCAGAAGAACTCAAAGGAATCCAGGAACGCAATGCTACTGTAACAGACAAAACTTCTTCTGAAGGCGTTGCAAAAGACGATATCGTTACAATCAACTACTCAGAACTTGATGACGACGGAAAGGAAATCGCAGGTTCTAAACGCGAAGGCTTCGTATTTACAGTTGGTTCAGGTGAAAACATCTATAAAATCGATGACGAAATCATCGGAATGAAAAAAGACGAAACAAAAGAAATCACAAAGACATATAAAAAAGACGATGCAGACAAAGAACTTGCAGGAAAAACAAAGAAAATCAGCGTAACTGTAAAAGCAATTAAAGTACGTGATCTTCCTGCTCTTGATGACGAGCTTGCTCAGGACGTTAACTCTAAATACAAGACTCTCGACGACCTTAAAGCAGACCTTAAGCGCCAGATGGAAACAGCATTAAAACGCCGTGTTGCAGAAATCAAGAACAACGACCTTCTTACACAGCTTGTAGAAAAGAACCAGTTCGAATTACCAGAAAGCATGCTCCAGGCAGAACTCGACGGACGCTGGAGAATGATGGCTCAGCAGTTCCAGACAACTACAGAACAGCTCGAAAGAATGATGGCTTCTTCTGGACAGGCAAAAGATGCAATGCTCGACTCATGGAAGCCGGATGCAGAAAAAATGCTTAAATCAAGAATCATCATCGAAAACCTTCTTAAAGAAAGAAATATTTCTGTTACACCAGAAGAAATCGAAGCTCAGTATACTAAGATTGCAGAAGAAGGCGGAATGACTGTAGAAGAAGTTAAAAAACACTACGAAGACCCGCGTTCTAAAGAATACCTTATTGATGATGCAAAAGAAGCAAAGCTCTATGATGAACTTTACAAAGAAGTAAAAGTATCAAAGGGCGACAAAATGACTTTTGCAGAACTTTTCAGACAGAGATAATCATTAAAAACCCGCATCCGGCGGGTTTTTAAATTTTTATGAATAAAGCACAAATTTAAGGACGATTTCCGTTTTTTTTGCTATATTTATAGTTAAGATATTCATTGAGGATGGCTTTTATGAACGAAAGAATGTTTTATACAATTCCGCATGTAATCAAGCGAAGCGGAAACGGTGAACGCGAATACGACATTTATTCAAGACTTCTTGAAGACCGCATTATCTTTGTTGACGGTCAGATAAATGACGAAAATGCAGATATCATCATCGCACAGCTTTTGTTCCTTGAGTCAGAAAATCCTGATAAAGATATAAGCATGTATATCAATTCCCCGGGCGGCGTAGTAACTGCAGGGCTTGCAATCTACGACACAATGCATTACGTAAAATGCCCTGTTCAGACAATATGTGTAGGACAGGCTGCAAGCATGGGTGCAATTCTTCTTGCCGGCGGAACAAAAGGAAAACGCTTTATCCTTCCTTCGTCACGTGTATTGATTCACCAGCCATCAGGCGGAACAGAAGGTCAGGAAACTGATGTTGCAATCGCAGCAAAAGAAATAATGAGATTAAAAAAGCTTTCTATTGAATACCTTGCCAGAGATACCGGCAACAAAGAAGAAAAAATTGCAAAAGACATCGAAAGAGATTTTTACATGTCTGCAAAAGAGGCCCTCGAATACGGTATCGTAGATCAGATTATGGAAGGTAAAAAATGAGAAAATTAGGCAGCCAGGAATTCTGTGCTTTCTGCGGACGACCTGCAGGAAATAAAAAAGACGATACAAGAAGACTCATCGGTTCAAGAATTACACCGGTTTATATCTGCAATGAATGTGTAGACATCTGCCGTGATATTTTTGATTCTGAACCGGGCGAAGAACTTTCTATTGAACTTTCAGAAGTTCCTTCTCCAAAAGAATTTAAAGCTTACCTCGACCAGTATGTAATCGGACAGGACTATGCAAAAAAAGCACTTTCTGTTGCAGTTTACAACCACTACAAGAGAATGGCTTCTCTAAAAGATTTTAAAAAGAGCGATGTATTCATCGAAAAATCAAACATTCTTTTAATCGGACCTACAGGAAGCGGTAAAACACTTCTTGCAAAAACACTTGCTCAGAAACTTAAGGTTCCTTTTGCAATTGCAGATGCTACTACCCTCACAGAAGCAGGATATGTAGGCGAAGACGTAGAAAATGTTCTCTTAAAATTAATCAATGCAGCAGACGGAAACGTTCAGGCAGCAGAAAAAGGAATCATCTTTATCGACGAAATCGATAAGATTGCACGTAAAAGCGAAAACACTTCGATAACAAGAGATGTTTCAGGCGAAGGCGTTCAGCAGGCACTCTTAAAAATCATCGAAGGAACAAAGGCAAGCGTTCCTCCTCAGGGCGGAAGAAAACATCCTAACCAGGAAATGATAGAAATTGATACGACAAACATCCTCTTTGTTTTAGGCGGAGCATTTGTCGGTCTTGATAAAATTGTTGAACAGCGTATCAACGAACACTCAATGGGATTTGGTTCAAAAGCAGGAACAATGACTGACGACGAAAGAGTAAATCTTTTAAATCAGGTAACTTCTGATGACCTTGTAAAGTTTGGTCTTATTCCTGAACTTATCGGCCGTATGCCTATTTCTGTTGCATTAAAAGAATTAACGCGCGACGACCTCATCTCTATTCTTACACAGCCAAAGAATGCAATTACAAAACAGTTCCAGGCTTCGTTTGCAATGGATGATGTTGATCTTTCATTTACTGATGATGCAATCGCACAGATTGCAGACATCGCAATCAAACAGAAGACCGGTGCGCGCGGACTTCGTGCAATCGTAGAAAAAATGCTCATGGACATAATGTTTGAAATTCCGAGTATCAAGGGAAAGAAAAAACTTGAGATTACAAAAGATATCGTAAATCAGACGAAAGTCCCTGAAGTAAAAGACCTTCTTATAGAAAAGACAGCATAAAAATTTTTTTACATGCTGAATATTACTGTAATGAAATAAAAAAAGCATTCTCAGTTAAGAGAATGCTTTTTTATTTTTATTCTTTCAATTAATTAACCGTGATGTAGCTTTTTGAATCCTTAAACGAATCAATCGTGCAGATTCTGTTCTGCCAGTACTCTGCTTCGCTCTTTGTTGTATAAGGACCTACGCGGACGCGGTAGAAAAGATTGTTTTTAGAATCTTTAAATGTAAATACTTCTGCAGGAATTCTGTTCTGGTCAAGTGTAGCGCGTGCAAGATCTGCAGTCTTTTTACTTGTATAGCTTGCAGCCTGAACCCAGTACTTTGCCTGAACTACAGGTTCAACAGGAGTTGTCTGTTTTACCTGTGTACCCTTGTTTTTATTCATTGCGACAGCTTTAGTTTCTGCTGTAACTTCTGCTTTTGATTTTCCAGAAGGAGTTGCAGTATAAATTGTTGCTGCAGTTTCGCTGCTCTTTTTTGTATCGATTGCTTTCTGAGCAGCTTCGCTCTTTGCAGTAATATTTGAAGAACCAGTCTGGTTTAAGTCAATTGTAACAGTTGCATCAATCTTAAGTTCCTGAGGTTTATTTTCTGATTCTGATGCATCAGTTTTTTCTGCTGTTTCATCAACTGCAGTAAGATTAGAAATTGCATTTTCATCTACGAGCGCAACTTCTGGAGCAGAAGTTTCTTCTGCCGGCTTTTCGACAGGTTTTTCTATCGGGTTAACCGAAGCTCTCTGCGGAGCATCTGTTGCCTTTGGATTAAACAAAATCATCGAAGTAAGGATAATTACTGCGAGAAAACATCCCGAAGCCAAAATAATCCATAAAGTCTTTTTCTGTTCCATAAATAAACCTCTATATTTTATATCTGATGAAAATTTCAAATACTATTCACATTTAGTTATCGGAATTTAAAAAATTTTTTTAATAATTTTTTTTTATTTTTATGTAAATTTTTCATAAAAAAATAGTATCTATATGCATGAACAAAATCAAAATTTTCGCACTTTTTTACGCCATGCTGAATTTAACAAAACCCCTTTTTGCATCTGACTTTAAGCACGAGGAAGTCTATGGCGCATATCTCAAGCTGGATCACTTCGATTTTCGCTATGTAAGAAAATCAGATGATTATGCAGGCTTTAAATTTGATGCTTCAAAGCTCGGCACGGGCTTTCCTTTAAGGTTTTACGTGGGAAACTTAAATTTTTCCAAGGCCATAAGCCGTCTTAAAAGCCCGTCATATTCGTCTGCAATAAACCCCTTATCAACTAACTGCATCTTTTACGACGAAACGGCAGTAAGTCTTCCGTCAAAATCGAGTGCCTCAAAAACTTTAAGTACTGCAATATGTTATAAAGATGCAGTTTCTGTACTGGAGTTTATTGCAGACGAAAACGAAGCCCTTAGCGTTACTTTAAGCCGGAATTTTGAAGACTGTGATTACATAAAACTAAGTGCGGCACTTACATGGATGTCTTTTTTCTTAGAACCCAAAGTGCAGAATTCGTGGAAGCTTTCTTCGCCGTTTTTTACAGGATTCAGGGCAAACGCATTTTACTGCGAGTTTCTTGTTAAAATTCCGCTTGTAAACACTAAAATAGGAATCGGAGCTGTCGAAAACCCGTTTAACACCGTACGCTTCTTCTCTACCCTCGAAGCAGACATTCATTACGGCCCTTTTTCGCTTTCATCCAGCGCATTTGCCTCGGACAACCTCTTTCTTGCACGAAAAGAAGCATTTTTAACACCCTCGTCAAAAAGCGAAAAACACGTCCTCGAAATAAATGTTAACCCAAAGCTAAGATTTTACGAAAAAGGCTTTTCGTTTGAGGCAGGACTTGCAGGCTTTTACGACTGTTCAATTTTAAGCGAAGGCTATAACCCTGAACTTTCAGAAAAATTCTCGGCCGGAGCCGCAGCCAGAATGGGCTTTGGTAAAAATTCAATTTATCTTCTATATAAAATGCAGAATATCACAGTAGATGATGTAAAGCACGGCGCCACAGTAAAATATACGCACGACTTTAAAAAACTAAAGCTGGGTTTTAGCTCAAATACTGTCTTTACACAGAACGAAGACCCAAAAAAAAGTACTGTCACAGAAACAGTCCTCATTTACGTTTACCCGCACGATTTTCCCATAACTTACGGCTCGGTTTCGGTCTGTTCAGAATTTAAAGACAGCCGTGTCAGAACAAAAGCGAATATGTCTGCCTCTGGTGAAATTATGGCAAAAAAGGTCAAATTTCTTGCTAAATTAACGGTATCAACGGTATTAGAGGTTGAATAAATGCAGAATTTTCTGTATTATTCTAAAATCTATCATTAGATGCAAAATTTTTAGGAATTTATTTTTTTGTAAGAGGTAAACAATATGGACTATGATCTTTCAAAAGTGAGAAATATCGGTATTAGTGCCCACATTGACTCAGGAAAGACAACTACTTCAGAACGTATCTTGTTTTATTGTAACAAGATTCATGCAATCCACGAAGTTCGTGGTAAAGACGGTGTTGGTGCTGTAATGGACAACATGGAATTGGAACGCGAACGCGGTATCACAATTCAGTCAGCAGCTACACAGGTTCAGTGGAAAGACTACACAATTAACTTGATCGATACTCCGGGACACGTTGACTTTACTGTAGAAGTTGAACGTTCTCTTCGCGTACTTGATGGTGCTATCATGATTCTTTGTGCTGTAGCTGGTGTTCAGTCACAGTCAATCACAGTAGACCGTCAGCTCAAACGCTATCACGTTCCACGCGTTGCATTCGTAAACAAATGTGACCGCCAGGGTGCAAATCCTATCCGTGTATGTAACCAGGTTCGCGAAAAGCTTGGTCTTAACTCACACATGATGGAACTTCCTATCGGTCTTGAAGACAAACTCGAAGGTGTTGTAGACCTCGTAACAATGAAAGCTATCTACTTTGACGGAGCAAACGGTGAAAACCTCCGCTATGCAGAAATTCCTGCACACATGGTAGAAGATGCTAAAAAATATCGTGAAGAACTTCTCGATGCAGTTTCTATGTTCGACGATGAACTCATGGAACTCATCATGGAAAATGGTTTTGAAAACATTCCTGAAGAAAAAATCAAGGCTGCTGTTCGTAAGGGTACTCTTGCAGAACAGTTCGTTGGTGTATTCTGTGGTTCAGCTCACGTAAACAAAGGTATCCAGCCATTGCTCGACGCAGTTGCAGATTACCTCCCTTCTCCTCCAGAAGTAGAAAACGAAGCTTTGGATCTCGATAACAACGAAGCTCCTGTAAAACTTACTTCAAACGAAAATGATCCTACTGTTGCCCTCGCATTTAAGCTTGATGACGGTCAGTACGGTCAGCTCACATATACCCGTGTATATCAGGGAAAAATCAAGAAAGGTGAAGAACTTACAAATACACGTTCAAAGAAACGCTTTAAGGTTGGACGCCTTGTTCGTATGAACTCTGCTCAGATGGAAGATATCAACGAAGCAGGTCCAGGCGATATCGTAGCTCTCTTTGGTGTAGACTGTGCATCAGGTGATACATTCGTAAGCGGCGGAATCAACTATTCTATGGCTTCTATGTACGTTCCAAACCCTGTAATTTCTCTTTCTATTAAACCAAAAGACAAACAGGCTGCAGCTCAGATGGGTAAAGCTATCAACCGCTTTACTAAAGAAGACCCTACATTCCAGTCTTACATGGATCCGGAATCTGGTGAAACAATCATCAAGGGTATGGGTGAGCTTCACCTTGCTGTATACGTAGAACGTATGAAACGTGAATACAAGTGCGAAGTAGAAACAGGTGCTCCACAGGTTGCTTACCGTGAATCTATCACACAGCGCGCAGAATTTAACTACACACATAAAAAACAGACTGGTGGTTCTGGTCAGTACGGTCGTGTTGCAGGATTTATTGAACCGATCGCAGACAAAGATTACGAGTTTGTTGATATGATTAAAGGTGGTGCAATTCCTAACGAATACATTCCATCTTGTGATAAAGGTTTCCGCCGTGCTGTAGAAAAAGGTACACTCATCGGATTCCCTATCGTTGGTGTTAAAGTTACAATCAATGATGGTCAGTACCACCCAGTTGACTCTTCTGATATCGCATTCCAGACAGCAGCTATCGGTGCTTTCCGTGAAGCATATGAAAAAGCAAAACCTGCAATCCTCGAACCTATCATGAAAGTTTCTATTGAAGGTCCTACAGAATTCCAGGGAAATATGTTTGGTCTTATTAACCAGAGACGCGGTGTAATCGTTGACTCAACAGATGAAAACAACATGTCTGTAGTAAACGCAGAAGTACCACTTTCTGAAATGTTCGGATTCTCTACAATCCTTCGTTCTTCTACACAGGGTAAAGCAGAATTTACAATGGAATTCTTAAAATACGGTAAAGTTCCAGGAAACGTTTCTGAAGAACTTCAGGCTAAATACAAAGCTGAAAAAGCAGCAGAAAAGAAATAAGGAGCGATCATATGAATAAGAAAGATTTATTTGACTGCAGCCCTATCCGTGCATTTGATAAACTTACAAACGGCGGTCTTAAAGCTGGTGAAGTTGGACTTATTACATCTAAGAAAGGACTCGGAAAAACTTCTGTATTAGTTCAGTTTGCAATGGATTCTCTTTTAAATGACAAGAACCTTGTTCACGTTTCATTTGATCAGGAATCTTCAAACGTAATTTCATGGTACTCAAGCGTATTTGCAGAAATTGCAAAAAAGAAGAACATTTCTAACGCTCAGGAACTTAAAGATGAGATTATGAAAGAACGTGTAATCTTAAACTTTAACCCGGAAAACTTTACTCTTGCAAAACTCATCAACACTGTAAAAGCTCTTAAAGATGCAGGAACAAAAGTAACAGCACTCGTAATTGACGGTGTAGAAATCAAGAACGTAACTGCTGACGATGCAAAAGCTGTAGAAAACTTTGCAAAATCAGAAAACATTACAATCTGGTTAACATCAACAGAAGAAAGTGCTAACCTTTCTGACTGCGCTTCTAAAGAAGTTCTTGCAACAATCGCTGCAGTTCTTCATATCGAAGCAAAACCAGAAGGAACTGTATTAAGCATCCTCAAAATGAGAGATGATACACCTTCTGCTTCTCTTAAGCTTGATGCAAAGACACAGCTTATTTCTGAAAAATAGTTTTTCAAAAATAAGTTTTGAGTCTTAAAAAGACTAAGATAATTCAAAGGCTGTCCCTTCGGGCAGCCTTTTTTTTAGCCCCTTCCGCATACAAACCTTGCCGATAAGCATTTTTTTTATTACATTTATTACAGAGATACTGCAGGAGTTTACGGAGGTTACTTTATGAAAATCGCTTTTTTTGACACACACTCATACGATAAAAAATCGTTCGCCCAGGCAAATGAAAACTTTAATTACGAAATTGATTTTCGTGATTACAAGCTGAACGAAAATACAGCCCTCACTGCAAAAGGTTTTGACGTGGTCTGTGTTTTTGTAAATGACATCGTAAACGAAGCTGTTATTAAAACTTTAAAAGAATGCGGAATAAAATTAATTGCACTTCGCTGTGCAGGTTTTAACAATGTAGATTTAAAAGCTGCAGACGAAGCAGGAATTAAAGTTGTGCGCGTTCCGGCATATTCTCCTTATGCAGTTGCAGAACACGGGGCTGCCCTTTTAATGTCACTTACGCGTCATATTCCGCAGGCTTATCTTAGAACAAAAACTGCAAACTTTAATATCGAAGGACTTACCGGCCGTGATCTTCATGGTCTTACAGCAGGAATCCTCGGAACAGGAAAAATCGGTCAGATTATGGCAGATATTTTAAAAGGTTTCGGAATGAACATCATCGCATACGATCCGTATCCGAATGAAGAATGGGCTTCTAAAAGCGGAGCACGTTATGTAACATTAAAAGAAATATTCTGCGAAAGCGATGTTCTTAGCCTTCACTGTCCTCTTAACGAACAGACAAAACATATCGTAAACCACGACTCAATGAAAATGATGAAGCACGATGCCGTCATCATAAATACAGGACGCGGCGCGCTCATCGACTCAAAGGCACTTGTCCACGCTCTTAAGCACGGTCAGATAGGCGGAATCGGAATGGATGTTTATGAAGAAGAGAGCAAATACTTTTTTAGCGACTGGTCTACCGACATCATGACCGACGATGTACTCGCGCGCCTTTTGACATTCCCTAACGTAATAATTACAGCGCACCAGGCATTCCTTACGACAAACGCACTTAAAAATCTTGCAGATACTACAATGCAGAATATACGCGATTTTTCTGACAATGCAAAACTTTTAAATGAAGTTAAAGCGTAAAAAAAAGCTGCCCGAGAATCGGGCAGCCTTTTTTAAGGTTGGGATCAAAGGTTATAAATTAAAAATCAGCGAAGGAAACCGTTGTATTCAAGGTGAACTCTTACATTGTGTTCAGGCATATAAAAAGTAACTGTTCCGCCGTTAGTACCTGGAGTCCAGTCATATTCTGATGTATCCATGTTTTCACCGTTTCCAAACGGATCATACAAATAACATACGTCTGCATCACCAGTATAGGTAACAGTTACAAGAAGATCTTCTCCAATCTGCTCTGTAGAAATTTCAGAATCGATACCATCACCAGTTTCAACGATGATACCCCAGCTGCCAAGTGATTCTGTTGTAGCTGCACATCCGGCAAACATTCCAACCATTGCTGCAAGTAAAACTCCCATTGCAATTTTAATAAAATTCTTTTTCATACGTTACTCCTTATTTGAACAGAAAAAATATTTTTATTCTGTTCAGTAATAAAAATAATTAAACTCAACTCTGCAAATTATTATACGCACTTTATTTATATTTTGAAGTAGTTTTTGCAATAATAAGTTTTTTATTATGCCGCACTTATCTTTATTAGAATATTCTTAGAATTCTTTTACAAAGAATTATTCCGGAAAATCATACGCTCTTACCGTAAGATCACACGCAGGCATTGTAACAATGCATTTATAAAAACCTTCTCCGGCATTATTAGGCCAGTTTGCATAATGTGTTTCATGATTAGAAGTTTTAAAAGCTGTTAAATATTGAGGACAGCCGTTAAAAGTAATTACAACATTCTGAGAATACGCCTGCTTGCTTACAGTGTAATCATAATCTGTATCGACCGTTAAAGTGTAGGTATCATAATTGTACGTAAACCCGTCTCCTCCACTTCCTGAGCCAGAAGAACCTGCACCTGAACACCCCGGAAACAAACCGATTAAAGCACAAAGCACGACAACAAGACCCATCGCAATTAAAGCATTTTTCATTTTATTCCACCTTACAGTAATTTTTCCCTTCTCTCCTGCTTTATAAACATATTTAAGTGCGTATCGTTATTTCTTTTTTTATAAGTGTTTTATTAGCGTATTCTTAGGATTCATTTAGAAAACATCACTGCACTTTATTTTTTTAAATACCGGTTATATAATATTGTAATGGAATTGACTAAAAAACACCGTGTATTAATCTGTATTTTCTACGGAATCATCACAGCAACTGCAAATTTTTTGGGTGCAGTTTTACCGATAAGCTTTGCGCAACCTACACTCGAAAGCCTTTACATGACAGAATGGCTTGCATTTCTTGAACAGTACAGTAAATTTATAAATTATGTTACCGCAGGAACATTCATCGTTCCATCTTTATTATGTTTTATCTATGCATTTAAAAAAAGCAAGGAAAGATTTATAAATCTTCCGATTGCATATTCACTTCTTGGGGCAACAGGCTGGATTTTTTATCTGCTTGCAGAAATCGTAACTCTTTTTATTGCAAAACAGGCCCGTGATATTGCAATAATGAATATCTTTTTTACGTCCCTTATGTTCTCAGGGCTCGAGCTTCTTTTAAGTTTTACGATTACATATTTTACACTTGAGACCCTTCACAGAAAGATTTTTCTTCCACGGTATTTCCCCGACGGACATCTTAAACAGTATAAAAAAGTAAAAAATCCTTCGTTAAGGTTTTTGTTCTTTGCTTTTTACTGTTCAGCAGGCTTATTCCCGACCCTCTACATTCTTTCTGCATACATAACAACGCACTTAAACAACAATATAACAGTAAACACAAACACTCTCATAATTTTATTCTTCCTTGTTCTCTTTGGAGTCGGTCTTTGCATAATCTTTCTTGATTACTTTGATACTCCGCTTAGAAAGTTAAAAGCCGGAACAGAAAAAATAAAGAGCGGGGATTTTAATACGCGTGTAAATGTAGTAAGCGCAGATTCTTTCGGAGATCTTGCAGATTCGTTTAACGAAATGACCGAGACACTCGAATCAAAGACAAAGAAAATTGTGTCGATTCAGAATTCTATAGTAACCGGGATGGCAGTCATGGTAGAAAGCCGCGACAACAGTACAGGCGGCCACATCAAACGAACAAGTGACTGCGTCCGCATCTTTATTGAACAGCTAAAGAAATCAGAAGAATTTTCATATTTAAGCAACAACTTCTGCATTAACGTTATAAAGGCAGCACCTATGCACGACCTTGGAAAAATTGCAGTCGACGATGCAGTTTTAAGAAAGCCAGGAAAATTTACCGACGAAGAATATGAAAAAATGAAAAAGCACTCAGAAGAAGGAGCGCGCATAGTAGAAAACGTACTTAAAGAAGTCGACGACCCCGAATTTAAAAAGATTGCGATAAACATCGCGCACTATCATCACGAAAAATATGACGGTTCAGGCTATCCAGAAAAAATTGCAGGAGAAAATATTCCGCTTGAAGCACGCATCATGGCCCTGGCGGATGTATTTGATGCACTTGTAAGTAAAAGATGCTATAAAGACAGTTTTAGTTATGACAAAGCATTTTCGATTATAGAAGAATCACTTGGAACACACTTTGACCCGAAGCTTGGAAAGATCTTTATACAGTGCCGCCCACAGCTTGAACAGCTTTATAACGGAACAGTATAAAAAAATCCCGCAGCACTGTGCGGGATTGTGAAAGGAAAGAATTTTATAGTCGTGAGCGAACAACACGAAATCCAACAGTGTAACCAGAGAGTTTATAGGATTTCCCGTCGCTATGATTACCAGAAGAATGAGCAACACGACTTCCGTCAGCACAAGTTTCTTCCATCGAAATTCCACGAAATGCAATACCCAAGTAATTTTTTTTCCAGCAACCGCCACGATAGACTCTCTTAACAGCCCTATATGGACTTCCTTTAGGATTTAGAACATCATTCTTTGGAAATCCAGTACCTGAAAAAGCATCCCATGTCCATTCCCATACATTACCGCTCATATCATAGAGTCCAAGTTCATTAGGTTTCTTTTTCATTACTTCATGAGTTCTATCATTACTATTAGAAGGTGTCCATGCAAAATCTTCAAGCAAAGTTTCATCGTTTGTACCCGAAAACTTATTCGGTTCTGCCAGCAAAACTCCGTTTTTCCCACCACGCGCAGCGTACTCCCATTCTGCTTCTGTAGGAAGGCGATATCCGTTTGTCCCAAAATCACATTCTACCAAATCCCATTTATCTGTATCTTGTTCAACAGGCACTTCTCCCCATTCAGAAGGATTTGTCTTCTGGTCAAAAGAATAGCAGGGTTTAAGACCTTCTTTTATACTTAAGAGATTACAGTAAACAAGAGCATCATACCAGGAAACACTTTCTACAGGTCGATTTTCCTGTATCTCATCATTTACAACTTTTTTCTGCGTAGTATCTCCAGTAAAAAAACTTGGATTTTCCCCAACTATATCAAGATATTCTTTTTGAGTCACCTCGTGATTGCACATGTAAAAAGTATCTAATATAACTTCACGATTCTCTATAAAAACGCCAATATAATCCCACCTTTCAGGACATGGCGGATAAGGATAGTAAAACTGTTTTCCTCCGATTATACGTGAACCTTCTACTTTTACAAAATCTTTTGGAGGTAATTTTGGTCTTGAACTCGGTGCCTTGCAGGAAATAAAAATCAAAAACAGCAAACAAACACTTAAACAACACTTTTTATAAAAAAAACTTCTTATCATAAAACAACCTCGTCTAAACCCTACTGTTTTTCAAAACGCATTTCAAGTCCATTACGGCTCTTAAAAAAGAATTCATATTTAATCTGTGGATCTGGAGTCATTTCAGTCATAGGAATAACCTGCTGCGTAGGTTCAGTTATAATCTTAGCCGAACCTGTTGAAATATAATCCCAGCAACTATTAGGTTCAAACCATGAAATTAACGGATCACTACAGATATATTCTGTAACATAAATAGGCCCTACATACATATTTCCAGAAAGTAATCCTTCCGACAAAACTTCTCCAGTAGTATCAATAACAATCTTGTATTTTCCTTCTGTAGTGTTGTAGTAAAACGTCGGCATAATTCCTACTCCAGGAGTCCCTTTATAATAAACATCATTCGAACTATATATCTGAAATGTATGGTCTTCACATGCGACCTGCAAATTATTCAAATCAATATTTACAAAATTTTCGCCAGAAGAAATCTCTATTCTGTCGCTTGTACCAGAATAATAATGCATATGCTCTTTATCACGTGGTCTATAAACATTTGCATGCACAGTAACATTTGCACCAACAGGAACCCTGTTAAAGGTTATTGAATAATTTTCCTCATTATAATCAAACGAAATGAATTTTGTTTCTTTATAATCCCCTGAAAGACTTACAACAAAATAAAAACCGGCATCATCAGAAGAAACCGTCACATTTCTCTCGTCTGCAGGAATAAAATCTCTGCCGTTAAAAGTCAAGGTTAAAGAAGTTCCGGAATTATCAAAATTTGCGCAGGAATTAAAAAAAACAAGGCACGAAGTAACAACTGCAAGAACAGATAAAATTTTCTTCATCAGTCACTCCCGAAAAGACAGCGCAGGAAAACCGCGCTTATATGGTTTGACGTGCAGCGTTAGCTGTCGAGGTCGAAACTGGTTTCTTGCAAAGAATAAATCTGTCGCAAGATTAATATTTACACGGACAACTCAAAGCGCTGTCCTGCTTTTCTTATGGTTTGACCCGCAGCGCAAGCTGTCGGGGTCGAAACCGATTTCTTGCAAAGAATAAATCTGTCGCAAGATTAATATTTACACGGACAGCCAAAGCGCTGTCCTGCTTTTCTTATGGTTTGACCCGCAGTGTTAGCTGTCGTGGTCGAAACCGGTTTCTTGCAAAGAATAAATCTGTCGCAAGATTAATATTTACACGGACAACTCAAAGTGCTGTCCTGCTTTTCTTATGATTTGACCCGCAGCGTTAGCTGTCGGGGTCGAAACCGGTTTCTTGCGCAGATATAATCTGTCGCAAGATTAAACGTGTTAAACTGCAGCTGCGCTGTCAGTTTAACACTACTTAGTGTCCATACGTTGCAATAAATACACCAGCTGCAACCGCAGTTCCGATTACACCCGATACGTTTGGTCCCATAGCATGCATGAGAAGGAAGTTAGAAGGATCTTCCGACATACCAACTTTATTTGCTACACGAGCAGCCATAGGAACAGCAGATACACCAGCTGATCCGATAAGCGGATTGATTTTTTCCTTTAAGAAAAGGTTCATAATCTTAGCCATGATAAGTCCGCCTGCTGTTGCAATACAGAATGCAAGGAGACCAAGAAGGATAATACCGATTGAACTTCCATTCATAATCTTTTCTGGAGTCATCTGACTTCCTACACCAAGGGAAAGAAGAATAGAAACGATGTTCATAAGTTCATTTTCCATTGTCTTAGAAAGACGTTCAACTACACCACACTGTTTTACAAAGTTACCGAATGCGAGCATACCGATAAGAGGTGCTGCAGGTGGAAGAAGAAGAATAGTAACGATAAGAAGCATCATCGGGAATAAAGTCTTTTCTGTTTTAGAAACTACACGAAGCTGTTTCATCTTGATAAGACGTTCTTTTTTAGAAGTAAGGAGCTTCATAATAGGTGGCTGAATCATAGGAACAAGCGCCATGTAAGAATAAGCTGCAACTGCAATTACAGCCATCATTGCCGGAGCAAGTTTTCCTGATACATAAATAGATGTAGGACCGTCAGCACCACCAATGATAGAAATAGCACAAGCCTGGAGCATATTGTATTCAACACCAGGAATAAGGTTCATGAGGGCTACACCAAAGAGGGTTGCAAATACACCCAGCTGTGCTGCAGCACCGAGCAATGCAGTCTTTGGATTTGCAATAAGCGGACCAAAGTCTGTCATAGCGCCAATTCCCATAAAGATAAGCATCGGGAAGAATTCGTTTCCAACACCTGCACTGTAAATGATGTGAAGCATTCCGTGTGGTGCATCACCCATTCCGGCTCCAGGAATATTTACAAGGATTGTACCGAATCCGATTGGAATCAAAAGAAGCGGTTCAAAACCTTTAGCAACTGCAAGGTATACGATTAAAAAACCGATTGCAATCATTACGATTTTCTGCCAGCCGGGAACATGATCTCTTGCATATGCAAATGGATCTGCTTCCATTCCTTTTTCTGTTGCTTCTGCATCAAGCTTTGCCTGTGCAATTTCTGCATCAGTCTTCTGGTGAATGATCTGATAGATACCAGTGTTTTCCCAGATGTTCATAAGGAACTTGCTTACAGAAATTTCAGGAATGTTTTCTGAATCCTTGATGATTGCTGTATTCATTGTTCTAAAGGAAGGAGATTCCCTATCTTCGCCTGTAGAAGCATTTGCTGTCGGTTTAATGATAAACGAAGCAACAAGTGCTACAAGCATTACACCGAGCATTGTCTTAAAAATATGTTTTTTATCTCTGGTTAATTCATTCATTTTTTTATCCTTAGTTAATTTCTGCAATTGCCTGTCCCGCAGATACCTGTGTAGAAGGCTGTGCAAGGAAGTGAACTTTACCTGCAGTTCCTGCTTTAATTTCAAGTTCCATCTTCATAGATTCAATCATGATGATTGTTGTATCAGGCTGAACTGAAGCACCTTCTGCAACTACATGTTTAAGGAGAGTTCCTGCAACTGGAGCGTTAACAGGTTTTCCGCCTGCTGATGCTGCCGGAGCGGCTGCAGGGGCTGCCTGAACAGCTGGTGCTGCAGCAGGAGCTGCCATTACTACTCCACCGAGAGTAGCAAGTACCTGACCTGCTGTAATCTGAGTTCCCGGCTGAACAACAAAGTTAATCTTTCCGTCTTCAGGAGCCTTTACTTCGAGTTCCATTTTCATAGACTCAAGCATGATTACTGTATCACCTTTTTTAACCTGTGCACCGTTTGCTGCAACATGTTTTAAAAGAGTTCCTGCAACAGGAGCTTTGATATCAACTCCGCCTGTAACAACAGGAGCAGCTGCCGGAGCACTTCCTGCAGCGCCGAATGAAACATTGTAAGGAGTTCCGTTAACTGTAATTGTAGAACCGTTTGAAGTTACATTGTATGAAGTTCCGTTTACAGAAACTGTATAAGAACCGTTTGCAGAAGCAGCAGGAGCTGCTGATTCTACTTTTCCGAATTTTTCTTTTGCATCAACAGGACCGTTTGCACGAGTCTTAAAGAAGCCTGGTGCTACTTTAGGGAACATAGCGTATGTAAGAACGTCTTCATCAGATCCGTCACCGCCAGCTTCCTTAGCCTGTTTAACCATTTCGTCCCATTCCATAGGAATTTCATCTGCAGGACGACAAGTCATCGGAGCAGACATTCCTGTCTGTGCGAGAGCTTTCTTTACGAGGTCTGCATTTGGTTCAGCAGGAAGTTTTCCATATCTTCCAACGAGAAGATCTGCAAACTCACCTGTCATTTTTTCGTAGCGACCGAAGAGTACGTTAAATACAGCCTGTGTTCCTACAATCTGTGATGTAGGTGTTACGAGTGGAACATATCCAACATCTTTATGTACGTTTACGAGTTCTTTAAGAACGTCGTCCATCTTGTCTGATTTTCCCTGCTGCTTGAGCTGGCTTTCGAGGTTAGAAAGCATTCCGCCTGGAACCTGACTTGCAAGAATACGTGTATCTGCTCCAAGGAATTTAGATTCGAGTGAAGCATAGTGTGTGCGTACTTCGCGGAAGTATGCGGCAATTTCAAGAAGTGCATTGATGTCTAAGTCTGTGTCGTATTCTGTGCCCTTGAGCATTTCTACAACTGTTTCTGTAGCAGAATGTGAAGTTCCCATTGCCATAGAAGAAATTGCAGTATCAAGAACATCTGCACCTGCTTCTGCAGCTTTAAGAAGTGTTGCAACAGAAAGACCTGTTGTTGCGTGTGTATGAATCTGAACAGGAATATCAACCTTTGCTTTGATTGCCTTTACGAGATCGTAAGCAGCATAAGGTTTTAAAAGTCCTGACATATCTTTGATACAGATTGAATCAGCGCCAAACTCTGCATATGTTTTAGCAAGTTCAGCATATTTTTCGTTTGTGTGGTATGGAGTTACGGCATAAGAAATTGCCATCTGAACGTGTTTACCGGTTTTCTTTGCAGCATCTGCAGAACGTTTTAAGTTTCTAGGATCGTTACATGCATCGAAAATTCTGAATACTCCGATTCCGTTTTTAGCAGCTGTCTGAACAAACTTGTCTACAACATCGTCTGCGTAGTGGCGGTAACCCAAAAGGTTCTGTCCACGAAGAAGCATCTGGATCGGTGTATTTGGACAAGCCTTTGACATTTTTCTAAGGCGTTCCCATGGATCTTCGTTAAGGAAGCGGATACATGAGTCATAAGTTGCTCCACCCCATCCTTCAAGGCTCCAGAAACCGATTTTATCGAGTTTTTCAAATGCCGGAACCATATCGGCAGTTGTCATACGTGTTGCATGAAGGCTCTGATGAGCATCGCGCAATACTAATTCTGTTAATTTGATTTTAGACATATCTTACTTCCTTAATATTTATTTTTTAAGTGCCGTTGCAATGGCTGCAACTACAGCTTTATCGTCCTGTGCAGGGGCCGAAGCAGATGCACTCTTTTCTTCCGGTGCATCAACATCCATTTTCAATGCATGCAGAATACCATGTAACGCATACATACAAATAATCATAATAATGAGGAATGTAAAAACTACTCCCATTCCGAGCAAAGTCAAAATTCCGCTTTGACCAAGCATATCTACTATTGTCATAAGACCCCCAAAAAGTTTCCTTTAAATCCCTTTTTTTTGAAAAAAAAGAAATTAGAACAAGTTTATCATAAATCATTTTTCGTTTCAATGGCTTACTATACATATAGAAGAAAGTTGTTTTTTTCAACTAATGAGCGGCATAGTTTATTCCGATAAATAAAGGGGTATTTTTATGAAAAAACAATTAATGTTTTCGGTTATCGTATCATTCCTTTTCTCTCTGGCCATAGGAAATTCGCTTTTTTCCTGTTCCGGCAAAACAAAATCAGAGCCAGAAAACACACAGGAAACGCTTATTACCACACACAGCTGGTACTACCTCAAAAAGGATGGTTTTGAAAAAATAAATTCGCCTTTAAGCGCCCCTCTTGTAATCAAAAAACCATGGACAGAAAGCATACGCATAAGCGCAATCGGACAGACAGCTCTCATCGATACTGAATCTAAAAGCGAGGCCCCTGAAATATTTGCACTCGTTAACAGAGTCGGACTTATAAAATTTGATTCTGATAAAATGTCGCTCGTTTCTGATTCACTCTTATTTAAAGATGTTACTGCAGAACAGATTGTTTTTATGAACGGTCGTCCTGTTTTTTCTCTTTATAAAAATGATTTTTTTAACGAGTCACTTTCAAATGTAAACGAAAAAAACATTTCTGTACTCGTTCAGTTTGACACAGAATCAAATTCTTTTTTCCCGATTATAAACTCAGATACGCTTCAGCTTGAAAAAACAGCTCAGATAAATGATTTTTTCTGGGACGGAACTTACTGGTATTACTGCATAAAAAATTCACTCAAAGATAAAACAATTTTTTCTTACATAAAATGGAAACCGCAGAGTTCACTTCTTACAATTCTTCCGGCAGATTCAAAAGAAAAAATTACGGTCAGGGATTCAGATGAAACTGAATTCAGAAATAAAAAAACTGTACAACCTTTTGCAAATGCACCTGAACGGGTAAAAAAACTTCTTTCTACGATTCCGTCTAACTTTAATTTTTCGATAGAAGTTAAAACTGCAGGTGGACCTTCGCCAAGATATTATGAAAACATTTCATCAGAAGGTGACTCACCGGTAGAAGCAAAAGTACAGCTTTCTGACTCGTGGACTGCAGCAGTATTTAAAGACGGAACAATGTATTTTACCGGCTCGCTTTTTAACAGAAGAATGCTGAACAATTCAAAACCTGTTGCACTTCGTCTTCCACGCCTGCCAGAAGGTTTTATCTACACCGATTTTGGAATCTCGGGCGGAACGCTTTATGTTTCATGGGAAGAGGTTTCTTTTTATGAAACAGGAAGATCCGGTTTTTTAAGTGTAGATTTAGCAAAAGTGTTGTATAATGAATTATAGATATGAATAAAGTGTGTCATAGACGATGCACTTTCTGGAGTGTGCTTTGCAGAAATTCATGAAAAGATTTTTTTTAATTGCAGTTCTCTTTTCAATGGGTGCTTTATGTTCCGCACAAAGCGAAAACGATTCAAAAAAAATTTCTGTTTCTCCTTATGCAAATCTTGGATTTAATATAACTGTAAATACTGCATCAAAAGAAAAAAGTGCCCCTACTCCTGTAAACTTTGCAGGCGGAATGGGTGCAATAATCGATATTACAGATTTCATTACACTTGAACCTCGTCTTGATTTCTGGGCAATGTATTATCTTTTTGACGGCAAGGATGCACTTCCTGCAGAAATAGAACAGCGCACTGCTTCTGTTCTATGTTTTATGCTCGACATTCCTGTCGGATTTAATTTTAGAAAAGGAAACCACACATTTACTCCTGGTGCAGGACTCGGCATTTTAATGCGCTTTGCATTCCTTTCCAGTGGAGTAAAACCAGATGATCATGGGGCTACAGGAAGTGCACAGGGCGATGCAGAAAAGATTGCTTCATGGTTCTGGGGCAAAGGCCGCTTTTTATATCCAGAAGTATTTTTTGCATGGGATTACAGAATTTCAGAAAAACTCAGGGCAGGCTTAACTGCCAGAATATATCTGCCTTTAGGCTCAATCATTGACGGTAAAGGCCTGGATGCAACCATAATCAATCTTTCTACAAGATTTGTATTTTAACCCCTTTTATACGCTATTTTCACTATCCTGATTTTTTACTATAATAGTATGCAAAAATAATGCGGCATACCTGCACTTTTACAGTAATCCTTGCCGCCCGTACATCAGGAGTAAAAAAAATGTCAAAATATCCTTTTGAATCCATAGAACCAAAATGGCAGAAGTATTGGGACGAACACAAAACTTTTAAAGTAAACGAAGACGAAAAGTTTCCGGCAGAAAAAAGAATGTACGTACTGGACATGTTCCCGTACCCTAGTGCAGCCGGACTTCACGTAGGCCACCCTGAAGGCTATACGGCAACAGACATTTACTGCCGCTACCTTCGCATGAACGGTTATAACGTACTTCATCCGATGGGATACGATGCATTCGGACTTCCTGCAGAAAACTACGCAATCAAAACAGGAACACATCCAAAGACAACAACAAACGCAAACATAAAACACTTTACACAGCAGATTAAATCACTCGGATTTTCTTATGACTGGGACCGCTGCGTATCAACCTGTGAACCGGATTACTACAAATGGACTCAGTGGATATTCCTTCAGCTTTATAAAAAAGGCCTTGCATACGAAGCACAGACTCCAATCAACTGGTGTCCGTCTTGTATGACAGGTCTTGCAAACGAAGAAGTAAAAGACGGAAAGTGCGACCGCTGCGGTGCAGAAGTTACACACAAAACAATCCGTCAGTGGATTTTAAAAATTACAGATTACGCAGACCGTCTTGATAACGACCTCGACACTCTCGACTGGCCGGAAAGCGTAAAAGCAATGCAGCACAACTGGATTGGAAAATCAACAGGTGCAGAAGTTGTTTTTACAGTTGCAGACAAAGATGGAAAACCAACAGAAAACAAACTTACAGTTTATACAACACGCTGTGATACACTCTTCGGTGCAACTTACATGGTTGTATCACCTGAACACAAAATCATTCCGGAAATTACAACACCAGAGCAGGCAGATGCAGTAAAAAAATATCAGGAAGAGGCTGCAAAAAAATCTGACCTTGAGCGAACAGATCTTGCAAAAGATAAAACCGGTGTATTCTCAGGAAGCTATGCGATAAACCCTGTAAACGGAAAACTAATTCCAATCTGGATTGCAGATTATGTTTTGATTTCTTACGGAACAGGTGCAATTATGGCAGTTCCTGCTCACGATGACCGTGACTGGGAGTTTGCAAAAAAATTTAATCTTCCTATCATCGAAGTTTTAAAATCAGAAGTTGATGTTCAGAAAGAAGCATGGACTCAGGATGGAATCCACGTTAACTCAGAATTCCTTGACGGCTTAAATAAAGCTGACGCAATTGCAAAGATGCTTGAGTTCCTCGAAGAAAAGAAAATCGGACGCAAGGCAATCAATTATAAACTCCGCGACTGGATTTACAGCCGTCAGCGTTACTGGGGAGAACCGATTCCTCTCGTGCACTGTCCGAAGTGCGGAACAGTTCCTGTACCGGAAGAAGAACTCCCTCTTACACTTCCAGAAGTAAAATCATATCAGCCAACAGGAACAGGAGAATCTCCTCTTGCTGCAATCGACTCATGGGTAAACTGCAAGTGTCCTAAGTGCGGTGCAGATGCAAAACGCGAAACAAATACAATGCCTCAGTGGGGAGGAAGCTGCTGGTATTACCTTCGCTACCTTGACCCGCACAACGATAAAGCATTCTGTGCACCGGAAAAAGAAAAATACTGGATGCCTGTAGATCTTTACATCGGAGGAGCAGAACACGCAGTTCTTCATCTTCTTTATGCAAGATTCTGGCACAAAGTTTTATATGATATCGGAGTTGTTTCTACAAAAGAACCATTCCAGCGCCTTATCAACCAGGGAATGATTACTTCATTTGCATTCCAGAGAAAAAACAAGACACTCGTTCCGGTTGATGAAGTTGAACAGAAAGAAGACGGAAAATACTACGAAAAAGCAACAGGCGAAGAGCTCGAACAGATTGTTGCAAAGATGTCTAAGTCTTTAAAGAACGTAGTAAATCCTGATGATGAAATCAAAGCATACGGAGCAGACTCTGTTCGTATGTACGAAATGTTCATGGGACCTCTTACAATGAGTAAACCTTGGGCAAC
>CAJORB010000036.1:0-18603 GCA_905236565.1 uncultured Treponema sp.
ATGGCTCGGTGGCTTTGACATCGACCTTCCGTTCTGCAATATGAATGTAAACATCCAGGAAACAGGTTCTTACATTCTTTCTAATGCTGAATGCGACAAAAATCCTCTCGATGTTGATTATTGCAAGACAGGATATTCAAGCAACAAAATAGTTGCAAACGTTTCTGCATCATTTGTAAATGACAGACTCGTTCCAGAAGTGACACTCATTTACGGAATCGAAAGGGGTGATGTCGTTGTAATGCCAAAGCTTTCTTACAGTATCTCTGACGGTCTTACACTTTCTGCAAGCGGAATGTACATCTGGTGTAAAGATTCTGACAGTGAATTCTATGCATGGAAAGATAATAGTTTTATAAACTTTGCAGCTGCTTACAGATTCTGATGCTATATAAAAAAAATCCCGGGTTATACAAAATCCTCGTCTAACATTTGTCCCGGGATTTTTCTGCGAACCGCATACATATACGGAGAGAGTAAACATGCGGCCGCAGTTTTTTATAATGAATCCACTGTTTCATTTTTTCTTATATGAACAGATTTCAATAACAATTAGCTCCGTAAGATCCTTAAACTGAAAACCAACATTTTCAAAAATTGGATCCGGATTATAAGCAGCAAAATAACCGTTACTGTCAATATATTTTTTATCAATTGAAGGAAATTTTGTTAAAACAACCCACTGGTATGGAGCAATTTTGTTATTTCCTGTCTGGCCGATAAACAAACATTGATTGTTAGAGTTAATTCCATCAATGATTTTAGCTTCAATATCATTATAACCATATGCAATAGAAATTTTCATCTTTATCCCAAAATGTGCATATAATTTTTTAAGCGAATTGTATTTCATAGAAACAACCCACCTTCCTTCCTCTAACCTACTATAATAATCAGCTGCATGATTTACATCATCTAAAGTAACATCGGATCTGATCTGCTGGATTACAAAAAGATTTGAACGAAGGAAATTTCCAAAATCTGTTATAGTCGGTTCAATATACTTAAATTTTTCTGAACCATTTTTTAGCAGCAGTTTCTGTATCCTTTTCCCTTCATTATAGCAAGCAAGAGCATTACGTTTTTGCAGTGTATGGAATGGATAAATTGCAAATTGTGTAGCCTGAATCGGAAGAATCCCATTTACCTTTTTATTAACATCAATATTATACTTAAGCAATGTCTCAATTTTATTATACGACAGCGAATAACAAAGCGAATATAATAGTGTTAACCCACCTTTCTGAGGTTTATTAAAATCAAAGCCCTTCTTATAAAGAATTTCACAAGCTCGCTCAAAATTTTCATCAGAAAAATATGCCAAGGCAGTCTGAACATTCAAACCTCCCAAATTTGTTTCATTAAGATCTGCACCATTCTCGATAAATTTTTCAAACTTTTCTATATCATCTTCGAATGCAGAAGTGATAAATTCTCCAGCATACAGATTTAAAACAATAGACACCATAATAAATACAAATAAAATTTTTCTCTTCATTTTTTTCACTCCTCACAAATATATCATCTAGCCAGAAAGACAGACTGTACATTTCACTTTTTTAATTTGTATTTAATTTCAAAAACTTAATACCTTTACAAGAATTATTTCCGAAATATCTTTTATCTGAAACTCAACAAAAGTAAAATGAGTATCTGGATTCTGGCAGGTAAATACATCCGTTTCAGACAATCTATCTTCTGTATTCTTTATTGATCCTAAAACGACCCATTGATATGGAGCAATTGGATTATAACCTGTAGAAAGAAACACAAAATACATATCAGGAGAATCCTTAGTTTCCTGCAGTTTTTGTAATATTTGTGACTTATCATTACAACGTTCAAATTCGGCTTCTATTCCATACTTAGCGTACATTTGAGGCAGCTTATCACATTCCATCGCAGCAACATCTCTTCCCTCAACATAAAAGTGAAAGAAATATTCCGGTAAATTTAAAAACTGTGGAGCAATAAGATGTTGTTTAGATTTAGGACGAAATCTATTAATACTATCAATTATATAATAATTACAGAAAAGAAAATTCCCAAACCAGAATAAATTTGTAGCAATATACTCGTTCTTTACAGAGCCATGCTCCAAAAGCATTTTTTCTATCTCTGCCGCCTTCTCAAAATCTGCAAGATTTAATTTTTGCTTTGTATGAAACATATATGTTGAAAACTGGGTTGCCTGAATCGGATATATATCGTTAACTTTTTTATTTACATCAACTCTGTATTTCAACAGTGTCTGTACCTTATTGACAGAAAGACTGTATACAAGGGCATATAGTAAAGTAACTCCAGAATCTATATGCTTATTGAAATCAAAATTTTTCTTTGTAAGCACCTCACACGCCCTTTCGAAGTTTTCATCTGAAAAATAAACCAGAGATAACTGCACATTGATTCCCGTACTGTCCGACCCCTCTATTTTTCTAGATTTCTTTACCAGCAACTCAAACCTGTCTATATCATTTGCCTTAGCAGCATCAATAAAATCATTTGCAAACATTGATGCTGCAATCCAGCAGATGATAAATAAAACAAGTATTTTTTTTAATTTCTTCATTTCTACTCCCCTTCTTTATAACAATCAGGATTTATTTCATACATATAAATATTAGATACATCTTTCATATCATAACACGGGCGACCCCATTTGCCAGTTTCGCTTAACCATGGATTAGAAACCGCAAATGACTTATATAAACGCATCTCCTTAAGTTCATCATCTTCGCCATAATAATAATCATTCTGCTCACTCTTAAGCATTGTAGCATGTGAATTATCTAATACCCTTGCAACACCAATATACCCCTTATCAGAATTTAGACATTCGTTATACAGTTTATTGATTGGATTTTTCTTTCCTTCTTTTTCGTTTAATGCAGATACATAACCAATAAGTAACTCTTTTTTTGCAATAGCATTTACTGCATTCATAAATCCTTCTCCAGAAGATAAATACTGCTTCTGCCTTCCTTCCCCGCCAGAAAAAAGATTGTTTTCCTTACAGATTACGTTTGCGTCCTGCAGATTAACAAGGGTACCGTCAAGTGAATAAACTATATAAACTGCAGTTGTTAAAACACAACCATGGCTTTTAATTGTATCGTACGTTTCTTCGTCAAACTTATATTTTGCTAAAGTTCTGTCAGCAGAAATATTTTCCTTAAAACTTTCAACATTTTTATACTTAAGTGTATTCAACTGTTTAAACGAATCTATATCATAATCCTTTCCAAACTCGTCTATCGATTTGCATACAGATCCCGTTGCATGTACAACATAATCTCTGTACTTTTCAGCTAAATAAGTTTTAAACTCATCACAAACATATCTGTTATATTCTTCTTCATATTTCATTTTATTCCATAAATCTACCTTATCCTTTTCCCATCCATCACCCAAAATGTAAGCTTCCATTCCGCCAACATTCTGATACGTATTTGCGACTTTTGTATTTACCATATAGTATTCAAACCCATCATCCGTATGATTAAACGCATCGCTCCAAAACAGCAAATCAAACAAAGTACCTTCACCGTAATCCCTCAAAATCTCAGAGTAAGTTGCTATATCACTCTCTCCCACATACTTATCATCCACGATTCCATACAAATCACTGAGCGCAAGATATGTTTCATACCCGTTAACGCGTGCAGTAAACTCATCCGCATTATAAGAATGAAGGTTTTCATGTGCAGCAAGAGAAGCCATCTGTGCAGTCGAATCCTCATCATTTGCAACAAACTTTTTATTTATATAAATGACATTGTCCTTATATTTCCCAAGTTGTTCTCCTTCAAAGAACTCAACTCTTCTTCTCCCCTCCCACACATCCTTTGCAGTTTCAAGATTTCCTTCAACCCCGGTCTTTGAAAGTCCATTTACAACATTCAAAACAGAAACGCCTCTGTCATCGTTAAATCCGGATCTTATTTTTGCATCAGTAATTTTTGCAAAATCACGCAAAGAGAGTGCAGCAGATAAAACCTTTCTGGCATTAAGCTTCATTCCGCTTTCGTCAAACCTTAAACTCGTTCCATTTTTATCAAAATTAAGCGAAATAAGTCCGACATCAGAGCCTTTAAGACTAATTCCCAGATCCGAAGTATCTAAAATCGAAAGCGAAGTTCTTCCGGTTATTGCTTTTTCTACAGAAGCTGCAGCAACCGTCGAAATAGAATCATTCAACGCATAAAGCCCATAAGTATCGAACACAGACGACTCAAGTCTTTTACCGATTCCGTCATAGAGATCAATTTTGCCCAGGATATTGGAACTCGTGGCCTTAGTAAAATATGAAGCACCCGAACTGAGCGCAGTTTTTAAAACACCACCATCAGTCCACACACGGTTTGCCCTGTCAAAATCAATGGAAAATCCATTTTCAAAACTCATCGCATCGATGTAAGAATTTAAAACCGAATTTGAATAACTTGAAGCTGTTTTTACGGCAGATGTTCCCAGAACCTTCAAAGCAATGTCAGAACATTTATCAAGAGATTCAATAGCTTTACCTGCAAGCGAGCCTGTTCCCATAGTCACGGCCGCCTTTCCAAAACTTTTTGCAACTTCATCAAAATCCTTTGTCTTAAAATCAAGATCAAGGGCTCCATACAGGGTTTCATCGATAAAACCAAGAAGCTGATTTCCTGTCGCAGCCGCCGCAATATCACAGACAGTCTGCGTAATCTGCCTTATCGTAGGAAGCTCGATACCTAAAAAAGTGTTATCCTGCGTAATCTTTTTGTCATACAAAGGTGTCCCTAGGGCTGCATAACCGTCACGATTTATATATGAGTTCCAGATAAAATCTAACATGATAAACCCCAGCTGTCCACTTCCATTTTCTGAAATATTTTCGAAATAATTTTTTGAAGTATCAACATGGCTCACAAAAACCGGCGCCTTACCCACATGAATCTCAAACTGCCCTTTCTGATTTTCATTTCCAAAAATCAAATCGTGCCAGTCATTGATTTCATCAAAACTCTTCTTCATCATAAGGGTCATAGAATCAGAGTCCACACCGCAGAAATCAGAATCAAAGCTGCCCGCAGAATTTCCCACAAAACTGCCCGCATAATTTCCGCTTAAAGCCCCACCCGACCCAATACCAGCGAAACTTCCTGCAAAGCTGCAGTCATAAAAATACGAAAGCACCGGATAAGCGCACTTAAAATATTCATATCTATGGACCGTCTGCCTCTTTCTGACCGCATTTTCAAATACAGTTGAATCAACTACAGCGTCCCGCCATATTTCACTATCAACCGAATACCCGTCTTTACGAACAAGATCAAGCTCCCATTTTTCCATCCGTCTGTTACTTTCTTCTACCTTCGAATAAATATTTTCAACTGCATTATCAATTTCTTCCCGTGCAATCTGCATCGAATAAAGCGCTGCATAATTTTTCATCTCTTTCTCAATTTTTTCCAGAGTTGAATTTACTACAGCGTCTCTACGGCTTTCATTCATTTCAAATTTATTTTCATCAAGAATTTTCACAGAATAGTTTCGCGCAATGTCATTTAAATCATTTGAATACATATCAAGATCATTAAAAAGGCTCTCATCATAAATCAAATCAATATATTTTTCTGCATCAATCCTGCACGCAAAACTATCAGAGGAGTGAAGATTATTTTCTACAAGACGCTTTACACGCCCATCAATATCAGGCTCTGCACTTTCTACTCCAGAAAGAGCAGCTTTTACATATTGAGTTTCAAGCCATTCGTTTTTATCAAGTAAAAAGCTTTCATATTCATCATTCCATTTTTCACGGCATTCTTCATATCCGCGCACAAAACTTCTGTTCCATAAATTAAATTCTGCAAGAAGCTTTTCTTCTGCTTTCTTCCATTCATAATCTGCAGATTCAACAACAACATTCATCTGTTTTTTCCAGTCATCAATCTGATTTTCCAAATCATTCATCGTAAGACTGCATTCAAACATTTTTTCTTTTAAAAGGTTTTCTGCATTTTCAGAAAGTATTTTTTCATAACATTCATTAAGCTTTTCAAATCCCTCTGCAAGATAGCGCTCTGTCATATTTTCATAACTTACGGGAACATTTTTTACCATTGTATCTGCATAAATTCTGTAAAGCTCTTTCTGAAACTTAAGCTCGTCCCAGTTTTCATATTCTTCACGGTTCTGTTTTATTTTTTCTTCAAGCTGAATCAAACCTGCTTCCTTTCTGCTGTTCATTACAGAATAAATCATCGAAATAACTTCATTTACATCAGAATAATTTTTACCATCCGAATATTCTTCAAAATCCTTTTTAGAAATCTTAAAATTATATTCAGGCATCATATATTTAACCGCAGACATAAAATCATCGTAAGAAATTTCCTGACCGTCATTATTTTCTTTTCCATAAAGATACATATTAAGAACTTTTGTTGCGCTATCGGCGTCTGCCTTACTTTTTATGTAAAACGAAAGCATCGAATCTGTTTCTGCATCATACTCATCAAGAATTTCTTTATATCCACTCTGAATTTTTATTACATCCTTTTTACATTCATTGAGAGAATCTTCACATGAAAAGTTTGACGCCGACATAACGGCAGCCGCCGCAGAGGCTGCAAACGCCCATTTACAAAACGGAACAAATCCAAGCGCAAAAAGAGATGCGGCAGAAACAGCATACGCAACTCCCTTATTATGATATACAGCTGCTTTTGATGAAATTTCTTTAATTACTTTATCCATTCCGCGTGTAGCAATTACATCAATTTCCCGCTGTTCAAATTCATAACTGCTTCCCAGATTAAATTCCGCATAAAAAATAAATTTTGCAATATCATCAAGCCCGCCATTCTTTCTAATAAGTTCATATGCAGAACTTACCGCGGTAAGCCGTCCCTTTACATATTCCTTTTCAAAATTAAGTCCATAAAGTTCATCTTTCGGAATCGAAAAAGGATAGTTTTCTTTTTTAGAAGGATCCTCGCCTTCAAAGAAGAGTTTTTCTTTTTCTCCCATATCGTCTGCAGATGACTCGTCGTTCATTTTTAAATAACAGCACGCAAGTAAAAGGTCGTCGATTCCGTACGCTTTTTTATCAAGACTTTCAAGAAAATCAATACAGTCAACAAAGCTCCTGGAATATTCCGTCTTCCCGTTTTTAATATCATAAAACGACACATTCTTCTGAGTAATATAGTTATAAATATTTTCACTGGTATCAGTATCCCGCGAGGTCCTTTTGTCCAAAGTCTCTTCACCCTGTTCAGTATGTTCAGATTCTCCTGCACTACCAGTTTTTAGGCTTACACTGTAAGAATAATTTCCCCCGCTATCCTGGATACACTCAAAATCAACAAATCTTTTTACAATTTCAGAAACCTCAAAATCCGAACCAGAAGTTATTTCAAGGCCTGCATCAGGTCCAAAATCCGCGGCCGCTTTACTTTCATATTCCTCAACAAGATCAAGCATCGCCTCTGTCACCTTTTGCTGAGCGTCATAAAGAGTATTTATCTGATTAACGATTTTAGTTTCTGCAAGACTTTCAACCGTCAGAATCGATGCATAGTCCTTTACATTTTTCCTGTAAGAATCAAGCAGCGCTGTCGTTTCCTTATCAAACGAAAACTTTTCTGAACGAAGAAAAACTTCTTCTTTTGCAGCCTTAGCCTCTTCATACTCAGCAAGACAGCGCGTATAAATCTCATAAGGACTTTCAAGGCTCTGCTCGGCAAGATTTGTATGCAGATACTGATTTTCTGCATATTCATTTATCTTCCTGCATTTTTCGTATTCAAGCTTTGCATTTTTTAAATCACTATACCGTTCATCTGCAAAAGCGGCCGCTTCTTTGTATGATTCAACTTTAGAAGAAAGAAGAGAAAAATAACTTTCTTTCTTAGAAGAATTAAGCAGATCAAGCTCAGCCTTATACTCTGCGCGAAGACTATCCAGACTCTTTTGAATATCAAGGACCCTCTGCGTATAAGCACTGTATTCTTCGTTAAATTTTTCATAATTTAAAACAGTGTTTCTTAAAAGCGTATAATACTTTTCATATTCGCGCTCAGAGCTAAAAAGACATGAGTATAAAAATTCACTATCATCAGATTCTTTACCATCATCACCTTCGCGCGGCTCTTGTCCGTCACTTTCTTCATAATCATATTTTTTAATGTCAACGCTAAAAAAGTTAGAAGAACAAAAAACATCAGAGAAATTCTTAACCCAGAATTTATTTTCTGCAATTTTAGTATTTTCCCTTAAGTATCCGGAAATTACTTTCTCAAGCCGCGCGTTTTCTTCTTTCGTCAAAGCCCCCGAAGACTTTTTATATGATTTTTCCTTTAAAACCTGATTTTTATATAAATCAAGCGCAGAGTAAATGTAGTCCGAACCTCCAAAGCTTTCTGCAGTAAAATCAAGTTCATCAAAAAAAACGCTTAATTTTTCATCTTCAAGATCAGAGGCATTTTTCTTTCCGACATATTTTCCGATAACACTTTTTATTTCTGCCATACAGGCAAGATCGTTTTTATAGCGTTCAATAACACAAAATTCTTTATTGGTTTCGATAATCTGTTCATAATCAATATTTAAATTACTTCTATCAGAAATCTGTCCGGTTTTTATATATTCAATTGCAGAAAGCTTTGCATCAAGCATAGTCTGCTCTTCTTCATAATCTAAGCCACAATTTTTCTTATATTCGATTATAGTTTTTAATTCATCAATAGATTCAATTCTCTGTTTTATTATTCTTCCGTCAGAATCTGTCGTTTCGATTTCTGCGCAATCTTCAAGCGCACGAATAACCTTTAACCCGTTTTCATAAACTTTGTCATATTCTTCCTGCGAAAGATATTCTATATAATTCTTTAGTTTTTCTCTGCCGACTTTTTCTTCGTTTTTTAAAGTATTGATTGAATTAACCAGAGAGCACACGCTTTGCAGAATTTCCCCACCCTTTTGTGCAGACTCATCCGGCTTTGTGTTTTCATAAAGCCATTCAACTTCCGAAAGTTTTTCAAGAAGCTTTTCTACTTTATCCTTCTGGTTTTCATAATTTTCTTTTGCTGTATTATATTCCTGCTTTGATTTTTCAAGTTCAAGACGTGTTTTTTCGTAATTTTCTTCTGCTGTTTTACAAAGTTCAAGTGATTTTTCAAGATTAAATTTTGTTTCTTCAAGAGATTCAACACCCGATGTTTTATCAATCGAGTAATTATAAACCGCTTTTGCAATTTTTACTTTTTCTTCAAGATATTGTTCGAGAAGAAGTGCATTATTCTTTTCAAGTTCGTTTTTACTATTATCCAGTTCATTCCAGTTATCATCAACCATATTGCTGATTGTCTTAACTGTTTTAGAAAGAATCGAAGAATAATCGCCGATATATTTTATCCAGTTTGTAAGTTCTAAAAGTTCATCCCATAAAATTTTATTACTGTCATTAACTTTATTATATTCTGTTTCCTTATAAAGCTTTTTTACTCCTTCAATTTCAAGAAGAATGCTCTTATAGTTCTCACTGGTAACAGTAGTTCTCGAAAGTTTATGAAAAGGATTTGTCACCGGAATAACTACGGCATTCGGCTGCCACGAAGCAGGGACAGTTCCTGTAAGATATCCGACACCCGTATTATTTGAAACTATGTTTACTTCGTCGTCATCAGCACTTTCTGTTTTCCAATATGAATATACTCCGTCGTACCTCTCTGCCCATTTTGCACACCACGATTTAACTGCACTTTCGGCTGCATTAAGCAATGCGCGAGTCTGGTCGTATATTTCAAAGTTGACCTGCAGGATTTCCTGCTTTTGTGTAAATTCTGCATAAAGCTCATTTTTATAATCCTCCATCTTTTTATTAAGTTCTGTTTCAAGTTCATTTCTTTTTTCTTCCCAGATTTCAAGGCCCGCATTTATCTTTTTATTTACAGATTCTGTCCAGGTCTTTCTTTTTTCATCAAATTCATCATAAGCTTTTTTCCATTGTTCAATCTGTAAAAGATAATCGCTGTAAGTTGTGTTTTCAAAATCAAATTTTCTTGCAAGAAAATCTTTTTCTGCATTATCCCATTTTTCGATTTCTGCATTAATCTTTAAATTAAAATCATTAAGCCAGTTCTGCGCCTCAACATTGACTTCTCCTGCATTCACATTCTGGATTTTTATCCTAAGTTCATCGAGCATCTTGTCGATATTACTTTCTGAACTTGACTCAAGTTCGTTTATCAATTCAGAAACTACGATGGATGCGCTGTCCTTATCTGCTTCTTTTCTGAGTGATTTGTGGTCATAAAGAAGTTCATTTAACATTAAGTTATAAACTTCTTTTTCCATTTCATAAAAAACATCTTCGTCAAAATCTGCGCCCTCACTTTCTATCATCTGCCTTACAAGTTTTTCTGCATATTCACACCACTCTTTTTTTATTCTGTCATCCCCTGTTAGAAGAACATCTTCTGTAATCTGCAGATCCTGCGAGTACTTTTTTAAAAATTCCTCCTTTGCTTTCTGTAAAATTCCATAAACCGTACTTTTAAAAACAAGTGCGGATCCGGATCCGGCATAAAATGTACCGTCATAATCAGAAGAAAAATCTTCGGTATAAACACCGCCGTTTTCTTCTGCCATAAACACTTCATGTTCTCCAAATGCTTCATCATTAAGTTCATAATGCATGACATAATCATCATGATTCTGCATTTCACGAAGTATTTCCTGTGCCGGAACAAGCATCAGTGCATAACTGTAAAGCAGCACAAATGCAGTAAGTTTCTTTGTAAACTCTTTCATAAATTTACCTCCTGAAAAAAAGAAAGGGCAGACACGCAACGCGTGTCTGCCCTTCTCAGAGTAAAGATGTCATTGGGTATGACATAATAATCATACTTTTATTTTTAATTTTTTAACCTAAAAAAATATTTTTTTTATATTTTTTTTCAGGATTTGAGTAAATTCAGCTTAAATTATAAAACTGCAGGATCGTCTGTAATCGCAGTATCGATTAAATCACAAATTGCCTTTTTATCAAGATGTGTTCCGATTATTACAAGTTTAATCATACGGTCACCGTATTTAGGGTCCCAGTTCTTTGCCATCTCAGGATCGTTTGCAAGGATTTTTTCCTGCTCGCGCTTAGGTGCGCTTGCAAGCCAAGCTCCAGAATAACCTGCAACAATCTGGCGTCCGGTTGTTTCCCAGACCCATGCCATCTCAGGCTCATCGTTAAACCACATTACACCTTTTGAACGGATGATGTTCTTTGGCCACTGATCTGCAACCTTATCAAGCTTCTGGCGGTCAAAGCATGCCCTTCTGTAATATACGAAAGAACCGATTCCATATTCGTCTTCTGACTCACCTTCGTGATGGTGCTCATGATGATGGTGGTGGTGCCCGCCGTGTTCATGTTCGTGATGATCGTGGTCGTGCTCATCGTCATCATCATCGTCATCGCGGTCATCGTGATGGTGATGATGCTCATGTTCATGCTCGTCATGATCTTCGTGGTCGTGATGATGATGTTCGTGTTCATCTTCATCATCATCGTCATCGCGGTCATCGTGTTCGTTATCAAGCCTGTTCAATTCTGCAACCCAGCCTGCGCTTGTGTAAACTTTTTCAAAATCAAATTCGTTTGTTCCAAGAATCTGTGCAATGTCTACATTAGCCTTTACCGCTTCGATGCAGCGCGCATTAGGCTGGAGCTTCTTTACTACCGCCCTTATTTTCTTAAGCTGCTCTTCATTTACAAGATCAACTTTATTGATTACAAGTGTATTACAGAACTCAATCTGCTGAACAAGAAGGCTTTCGATGTCTTCTTCTCCCATATTATCCTTTAAAAGAGCATGACCTTCATCAAACTCTGTTGCAAGACGCATTGCATCAACTACAGAAACAACGCAGTCGATATAGCCGTTATTAATCTGGCTTAATGCCTGTGCAATCGGCATCGGTTCACACACGCCGCTTGCTTCAATCAGGATATAGTCAAATTTTCCGCTTGAAATAAGTTTTTCAATCTGCTTAACCATGTCTGTCTTAAGCGTACAGCAGATACAACCATTCTGGAGTGCTACGAGGCTTGATGTATCGGTAATATTTGCCTCTTTTGCAATCAAACTTGCGTCAACATTTACTTCGCCGATATCATTTACAATGACTGCAACTTTATACCCTTTCTGGTTATTAAGAATATGATTCATCAGGGTAGTTTTTCCTGCTCCGAGATAACCTGCAAGGAGTGTTATAGGAATCTTTTTTGCCATTTTTCTGCCTCTTTTAAATTCTTTTGTTTTATATACTGAATATAATAAATTTCCTTATAAAATTCCACATAAAAAACATTTTTAAAAATTTTTGTCCCTGGTGAACTCAGGCTTCGAATTACACTTTTTCTACTAAAAATGCTAAAATCGTACGAATTTATTATTTCAATTCTTGCATAATTAAAAAGGTGCTTTATAATTTAAATAGAATTTAACCTAAGTTTTGAGAGAGTTTAATGAAAATCTACTTTTTGACCCGTCAGCCGGATGTCTGCCAGCTTATTGCAGACAGGCTCATAAGGCATAAGGTAGAAATCAAAATCTACCCTGTAATCACAAATCTTCTTCGAGATGTTTTTGATTTCGGTCTTGAGCCTGACATTCTGTTTCTGGATTACATGTACTACAGTAATGAGCGCTTCAATCCGTATTCGATTCTAAAAAAACGCGGAAGGATTTTTCCTATCGTGCTTTACAACCATCCTTTTCCTTTACCTGAACGCAGAAAAGATTTCTGGCTTTTTAACCTTAAACGCACATCTCTTTTTTCTGACCTTTCAAAAATTGAACCGATTCTAGATACCGTAAAAGTTGCGCTCGAAGATCCGGACATTTACCCTTATGTTTCAGGAATTCAGCAGCCTAAAATCTACCACTCGTCAAACCTCCGTTATATCGTTCCGCTTAATAATGACGAAGTTGAATACTACAAAAACCATTTTTCAAATGTAATTACAGATTTCATCACTCAGGATAAAAAGACAAGAAAATTCAGCAACACCGTAAGAAAATGCGAAAAAGCAACAAAGATTCCAATCCCCGATTTTGTTAAAAAAGTTCAGCTTAAAAAACATCTGTCGCACAAACTTACAGTTCTTTTTTCCTACATGTATTCAAAACTAAACACACACATTCCTGCAACAGAGTTATGCACAGTGCTTTCAAATAACGGCGACGAGCTTTCTCCAAACGGATTGCGCCTTTGTGTCTACAGACTAAGAAACATACTCTGCGCAGAAAAAATTGCAGGGCTCGAGCTCATTTCCTTTAACTACGGCTACATGCTTGTCGACAGACAAAAAAAATGACCTTACTATAATCAAAGGATGCATAAGAACCCCTTGCAGTAAAGTCATTGTGAAAAAATAATTTTTATAAAACAAAACTGCCCCGCAATATGCACCACCCGAAAATAAAATCCGGGCAGTTCATAAACATAAGGCAGATATTTTTTCTATTTCAAAGAAGCGCTGATGCGTTCAAGAACCTTTTTGCGGTCAAGCGGCTTAATGATATAGTTTTTAGCACCGAGCAAAAGAGATTTCTTAACAAGTTCTTCTTTTCCAAGAGCACTTACCATTACAACTTTTGCATTCTTATCAAAAGCCATAATCTGTTCAAGAGCTGTAATACCATCCATACGTGGCATTGTGATATCCATTGTTACGATATCAACATTTGGACAAAGTTCCTTGTATTTATCAACGCCTTCTTTTCCATCAGCTGCTGTTGCTACAATTTCATAGCCTTCGCTAGACAAAATCTGTCCGAGCTGTTTTGCAACGAAGATTGAGTCATCGACAACTAATACGCGGAATTTAGATCCGTCTTCCTTAGTTCCTTCTGGTGGTCTTTCGTTAATTGTAGGAAAATCCTGCTTTGTTTTCATAACTTTTCTCCCTTTATCTATTATGTACGTTCACGGATAGCAACGTTAACTTCAATCTTACCAAAATCAGTAATAAGCGGAACAATAAGTGCCTCTACATTTTCTGACTGTCCAGCCAATGCTGCAATTTCCATCTTCTCACCTGCAAACAATGCCGGTGGAGTAAGGTCAAACTTAAATCCAAGCTCATGCAGTTTTGTTACAGCCTGAGCAGTAATCAGGTTTGCAAGCTCACTGATTGTAGCTTTTGCCAGATCATCAAAGTCTTTAAGCTGTTCGCCGTTCATCTTTGATGCAATATTCAATGCTGTTTCATAAGTCATATCAAACAGTACACGTCCTTCAACATCGCCTGCTAAACCTACTAAAGCTGCAACACCCATAACTGGCATCGCAGTTGACTTGAGGTAAAGGTCACCTCTTTTTACTTCAGCATCGCCTAAAACTTCTTTTAAAACTCTGTACGAAGTTTCAACAAATGGGTTAATATACTCAACTCTCATGCATTACTCCTTTTATGCTTATTGTTTATTAAAATAGGTTAAAGAACCAACTGTCTTTTCACCCCAATTAGAGCCTTTGCCAAGTGATTCACTTGCACCAAGAATAATTATACCATTACCCTTAAGCTTTTCGTCAAAATCACCAACAACCACGTTCTGTGCTTCAACAGGAAGGAACGAAAGAACATCGCGCGCAAAAACAATGTCGACCATAGGAAGACTGTTAGAGTTCGTGCAGTCGTGATACTCAAACATTATGATATCTTTTATTTCCTGTGTAAATGTTGCTTCACCGGTAACCTTTCTTGTTATATACGGTGAATACCAGTCATTAGCATAAGATTCTGGAATTGACACAAGCGGAGCATTTGAAATGTTTAACAAATCAACATCCTGTGCATATATCCTTATCTTAGCATCCGGATAGCGTTTTTTTAACAGACAGGCCAGAGAGAAAGATTCGTATCCTTTTCCGCAGCCCGGGTTCCATACAACAATCTGTTTTGCACTGTTATCCGGAAGAAGTTTATAAACCTCATCGGCATACTGTTTTGTCCACCACTGACCGTTGCACGGTGACCAGAAAGGACTTAAGAAGTCATCTGCATCTTTCTCATTCTGAAGCTGAGAACCGCTTGATTTTCTTTCTCCAATCCACTGGTCAAATCTTGTTTTAACCCACGCTTCATTTATATCTGTTACGTGGAATTTCTTTAAGTTCTTTAATTCTTCGACAATAAACTTAAAGTCCTGTTCACTTGGATCAGGCTTTGCAGCTTCTGTCTTAGCCGCTTCTGCTTTTGCAGCAAGTCCCGAAGGTTCTTTAGAAGCCTTCGCAGGAGCTTTGACAGCATCAGACATAATCGGACTTACAGTTGTATTAACATAAACGTTATCGATTCCTGCTTCCTTTTCTTTCGAAGCAATGCGCGAATTAAATATGCGTTCAATATCAAGAAGAATGTAAAGATGATTCTGACTTTCTACTACACCGTAAATATATTTGATGTTAATATCACCAAACAACGGATGTGGCGGCTGAATCGTACTCTTCTGGATACCGACAACCTTATCAATTGCATCAACTACAACTCCAAAAAGCTGATCACCGACACTTACGATAAGCATGTTTTCTACAGAATTATCTTTTCTTACCGGAATCTCAATATTAAAGAATAATCTTAAATCGATAATCGGAATAATTTCACCGCGAAGGTTATAAACACCAAGAACAAACGGCAATGCATTAGGAACATAAGTAAAGCGTCCGGTCTTTGCAATTTCCTTTACCTGCATGATATCGATTGCATAATCTTTGCCGGCAAGAGAAAAAGTTACCATCTTAAAATCTACGACTGCGACGTTTTCTCTGTCTTCTGCCTGTTCCTGATCAAGGTTGAGGTTATCGTTTACCTGTGCGACTTCTGTGTATTCATTTTCCATAAACTCATCCCCTTACATTCCATTTTCGGCAGCATGAGCTTCCTGAGCTCTAAGTTCCTGGCGAACACCAAGCTCGAGCAGCTGACGAACATCAATAATCAAAGATACAGAACCATCACCAAGTACAGACGCACCTGCAATTCCAGGAGAGTTTGTAAACTGGTCACGAAGCGGTTTAATTACGACATCTTCTTCTCCGATAAGAGAATCTACCATAACACCGATTTTCTTTTCTTCTGTACCTACGATAACAACAAAGCTGTATTCACTGTTCACAGTTTCCTTTATGTTGAACAGTCTCGAAAGACGAAGAATACTTATAACTTCGTTACGAACATTAAGAACTTCGTAGTTATCAATTGTACTTATATCTTCTAACTTAACACGCTGACTTTCGATAACTGATGCAATCGGAATCGAGTAAACTTCTTTTCCAACACGAACAAGAAGACCCTGAATAATTGCAAGAGTAAGCGGAAGTCTGATAGAGAACTTTGTTCCCTTTCCTTTTTCACTTGAAACAGAAACAGTTCCGTTAAGTTTTTCAATCATTGTCTTAACAACATCAAGACCTACACCGCGTCCAGAAACATTCGAAATCTTTTCTGCAGTAGAGAATCCCGGCATAAAGATAAGTTCATATGCTTCCTGGTCAGAAAGAATTTTATTTGGATGTATAAGTCCTTTTGAAACTGCTTTTTCTTTTACTCTCTTTACATCAATTCCGGCACCATCATCTGCAATGTCGATGATAATCTGGTTTCCTTCGTTAGATGCTTTAAGAAGGAGAGTTCCTTCTTCCGGTTTTCCTGCGGCAAGACGGGCACGAGGCTCTTCAATACCGTGGTCAACAGAGTTTCTTACACAGTGCATTACAGGATCAAGAAGGTCATCAATAACCGTCTTATCAAGTTCTGTATCCTCACCTTCTATCACAAGATTTACTTTCTTGTTTAAGTCACGCTGCAGGTCGCGTACAACGCGCGGGAAGCGGCTGAAAATCTGATTGATAGGAACCATTCGGATTTTCATTACACCTTCCTGGAGTTCACTTGCGATACGTCCGAGGTTCTGTGTAGATGAGCGGAATTTAACTGTAAGGTTCTTTAATGAAGATTCAAATGAATCAAAGTAGTTAAGAACATCACCAAATTCCTGAGAGATGCTTGTCTTTATTTCTTTTACACTTACGCCGTTCTGAATTTCTTCGAGATACTGCGGAAGCTGATCAAACATTCGTCTGATTTTTTCTCTGTATGCTGCATCTGTTGTCTGAAACTGAACCTGAATGTCACTCATCTGTGCTGCAGTCTGGTTAAACGCAGCCTTAGTAATAACTGTTTCAGAAACAAGATTAAGAAGATAATCGATTCGCTTTGAATCAACACGCAATACAGATCCCTGCTGAATATGAGTTCCACTTGCAGGTGCGGTTTTTGCAGGAGCCTTTGGAGCTTCTTTTGCAGGAGCAGCAGCTTTCGGCTGTTCTTCTGCTTCTTCTTCATCTTCTGCTTCAGGTTCTGTCTGTACAGAAACAGTCTGTGCAGGAGCAGGAGCAGCAGCTGCTTCATTATCTTTTGCAGCGCTTTCTGGTTCTACAATCTGTGCATCAGTACTTAATGTTACATCACTTAAGAATGCAACATCTTCGATATCTGCAGCAGAAGAAGCAGAAGCAAGATAATAATAAACTACAGGATAAAATTCATCTTCGTAAAGAGCATCAAAATCCGGAACTGTTTTTAAAACACTTCCGCATGCTTTTAAAGCCGCAAAAACCTGAATTCCACCAACAGAGTTCATTGGATTTGATTCATCAAACTGAACTGTAACACACCAGAGTTTCTGATCACTCTCGAGAACCTGTGAAAGTTCTGCATATTCATCATCAGAAATAACCGGCTTAGAAGAAGCTTCAGGTACTTTTGGAGACACAGGCTCAGGTTTAGGAGCCGGAGCTGGTTTTGGAGGAGCGGCTTTCTTTGCCTTTTTATCTTGTTTTTCCGGGATAAACGCTTTAAGACGTCCCAGAAGTTGATTTACATCTTCCTGATAAATAGAACCATTTGCGCGTGATTCGAGCATTGCTTTAATCGTATCAATTGAATCAAGCAAAACATCAACGACTGGTTCTGTAACTTGTAAACGGTCCGAACGAAGTTCATCAAGTACATCTTCAACAGTATGAGTAAAAGAAGAAAGCTCCGTAAACTCAACTGTAGCAGATCCTCCCTTTAACGTATGTGCTGCCCTGAAAATTTCATCAATGGCATCATGGTTTGTAGGATCATTTTCGATGACTAAGATGTTGCTCTCAAGGTTTTCTACCTGCTGTTCAGCCTCTGTAAAAAAGTCCTTGAGAAGTTCCTCGTTGTTAATATCCAGATAATCACTCATATCATACTATTATATACTTTCTACGTCATAAGTCAAACAAAAAAAGTGGTTAATTTTTTGATAAAAAAGGCGGAATTTACTAAAAAAATGGCCCGTTCCTACGAAATCAAGAACGGGCTACTTGTTTGGGCCATACGCCACATTCGTGTCGTTTAGCTTATAGGAAGTGATTTACGTATATTTGCTCACTTCGTTGCGCAAATATTGGGCCATCTAAGATTTGAACTTAGGACCAAAGGATTATGAGTCCTCTGCTCTAACCGCTGAGCTAATGGCCCGTATTTTTGAGAAACTTTTCAGTTTCGAAAAAATACAA
>CAJORB010000037.1:0-6965 GCA_905236565.1 uncultured Treponema sp.
CTGTATTTCTTCTGCATCGACCCTTGGATCATTTTTTAGATACAGTTTTGTCACGATTCTTGTTTCTCCTAAATAGACATTCTTAGCGCATCCCTCACCGTACAAATTATATCATGAAAAATAAGTTTTTTTCATTTTTTTTTATTTTTGTGAATATTTCTTACAAAAAAAAGAATGATATATTTGAGGGTTTTCGATTCCCCAATGCCAGCACTTGTCGGGCACTTACCCGCGCGTATGCACGACACCACCGCTGCATGGCGGGGTAAATTAATTTTAAGGAGCTTATCCAATGAAAGAACTTAAAAAAGAAAGGCATGTAAAAACCATAGAAGAACTTACGTTCACAGACGACGGAATGTTCCAGGCAGTCCTTCATGAGCCTGATGTGTGCGCAGAACTTGTAGAGCGCCTTCTTCATATCAAAGTCGGTAAAATCGAATATCCCGAACTTGAAAAAAGGAAAGCTACATCCTCTTTATCTGTAAGCATGATCCGTTCAAAGATGAAGACGAAAAACCTTACGGACTTCCATACTACATATTCAAAAGCATCTGCGTTCAAAAAAGCGAAGTAAATTTACATGACAATTCTGTAAAAGTCATATATAATGCAAGTGCGTATGAAAAAGAAAAGGACGAAAAGATTAAAAACTTTCTTCGCTTCATACACACCAACAAACCGGGTAACGATGACTTTTCTAACAGACTTTCTGAGCTTGTAGAAAAAACAAAAGAGAATGAAAAATTCAGGAGTACATTTTTAGCCATGAACCTGCACGACAGAGATTTGATATGGAACACAAGAAAAGAAGCTCTTGCAGAAGGCGCTCAGCAGAAAGCCGTCGAAGATGCAAAAAAGCCCTTGAAATGAATCTGAGCATTGAGCAGGCTGCAGAAATCACAGGACTTTCTGTCGAACAAGTACTCAAATTAAAATAACGAAAAAAATGCAGTGGTCTGTATAGCACCACTGCACCTCACTATTCCTTTCTCCCTTAAATCTTCATGTTCATAACTTCACGGACTTCTTCGAGTGTCTTGATTCCGATTTCGCGTGCTCTTTCTGCACCGGTTGTAAGAACTTTTCTGATATATTCAGGATCTGCTTCGAGTCGTTTTCTTTCTTCGCGGAGCGGACGAAGTTTTTCATTTAAGCTTTCTGTAAGCATGTTCTTAAGCATGCCGCCGCCGCCCTCACCGATTCTTGATGCTATTGCAGCAGGCTCTTCTCCCGTGCAGAGTGAAATAAGCATGAGAAGGTTTGCAACTTCAGGGCGGTTTACAGGATCAAACGTGATGTTTCTGTCTGCGTCCGTTTTTGCTTTTTTGATAAGCTTTGCAGTTTCATCTTCTGTTGCAGAAAGCATTACGGCATTTCCTCGTGACTTACTCATTTTTTGACTTCCGTCGAGACCTAAAATCATTGGTGTCTTAGAAAGAAGTGCCTGAGGTTCAGGGAATACACTTTCTTTTCCTGCATCAGTACAGAATTTTTTATTAAAGCGGCTTGCAATTGTTCTTGTCATTTCAAGATGAGGAAGCTGATCTTTTCCTACGGGAACGACATTTCCCTTGCAGAAAAGAATGTCACATGCCTGGTGAACAGGATATGTATACATTCCGGCATTTACGTTTTTAAGACCCGCACTTTCGATTTCTTCTTTTACCGTCGGGTTTCTGCTTAATTCAGCATTAGAAACAAGAGTAAGAAACGGAATCATAAGCTGGTTACATTCCGGAACATAACTGTGAGGATAAATGATTACATCCTGCTTTTCCGGGTTGATTCCGGCTGCAAGATAATCAATTACAAGCTGTTTTGTGTTCTGGCTTATTTTGTCAAAAGCGTCGTGGTCTGTAAGAACCTGATAGTCTGCAATAAGAATCATTGTCGGAACGCCCATATTTGCAAGGCGTACGCGGTTCTGGAGTGAACCAAAGTAATGACCGATATGCAAAAGTCCTGTAGGTCTGTCACCTGTAAGAACGCGATATTTTTTTGGATTTTTTTCAAGGTCTGCTTCGATTTTTCTGCTTCGTTCGAGAGCTGCTTCAAAGCTTTTATTTATGTCTGTGTATTCAAGTTCTGCCATTTTAAAATCCGCCTTTATAAAATCAGAATTAAAGCAATTCTATACAAAATAACGATTGAAATCAATACAGCAAGGCAGTAACTTCGCTGGCCAGATAGAACGAGCCCGTAACGAGTAAAACTGCCTTTTTATCTTCTGCATTCTTAAGTGCTGCCTCAATCCCGGCCTTATGGTCTTCGTAAAACTTTGCATCAATTCCGGCTGTAGAAAACGCAGAACACATCTTGTCTTTGTTACAAGATTTTGTAAGTCCGGGTTTGGTAAGAGTTACAGACTCAAATTTATTTTTAAAAAGTTCTGCTATATGGCCTACATCCTTATCGGCAGCACATGCAAACAAAAGATGGAGTTTTTTGTCGCCGTAAAATTTTAAAAGAGTATCCATAGTAAGGGAAACGCTTTTTACAGTATGAGCTCCGTCAACTACAAGATCAGAAAGTTTTGGATAACGACTTGGATTATGAACGATTTCAAAACGCGCAGGAAGGCTTACTTTAGAAAGCCCTTCCTCTATTTTTCCTTCATCAAAATCAGGATACACAAGCTTTACGGCAGCTGCAGCTAAAGCGGCGTTTTTTGCCTGGTATTCACCCAGCATATGCGTAGAAAATTTAAGCGGTCTTGAAAAAAGATTTGAATTAATAAAAACATTCATCATCTTTTTTTCTATGTCGTAAGAAAAGTCTGTTTTTTCAATAAGTTCATCTGCAAAAAAAATTTTAGAATTCTTTTCTTTTGCCTTTTCGATAAAAACTTTTTTTACTTTTTCTGTCTGTGCTGCGCATAAAACCGGAACGCCTTCTTTTATGATTCCGGCTTTTTCTGCTGCAATTTTTTCTACAGTGTCACCTAGAAATTCTGTGTGCTCAAGTTCAATCGTGTTTATGACAGAGATAAGAGGATTTACGATGTTTGTCGCATCAAGTCTTCCTCCAAGCCCTACTTCGTAAACTGCAACATCAACTCCTGCTTTTTTCATAACTAAAAAAGCGTATACAGTTACAAGTTCAAACCATGTAACAGCCCTTTCTTTCGGAAGCTTATCTTTTATCTTTTCAAATTTTTCTTTAAGAATTTGTGCCGCGCTCTGATAAACTTCATCTGAAAAAAAACTGTCGTTTAAGCGGATGCGTTCACGAAAATCAGATATATGAGGAGATGCATAAACTCCGATTTTTTTTTCATCCTCGCTTAAAATCGAAGCAATCATTGCACATACAGAGCCCTTGCCCTTTGAGCCTGCAACATGAAAACACGGAACATCATTCTGCGGATTTTCAAATTCATTGCAGAGAAGCTGCATCATATCAAGCCAGAAAATATTTTTCTGCGGGAGTTTTTCAAAATTTAAAAACGAATCTACCCAGTTAAGAAAATCCTTCAGCATCATTTTATGTAAACCCGTTCAACGCGTTTTGTAATTCCTGTCATGATTTCATACGGAATCGTTCCGGTTGCATCTGCAATGTCCTGTGCATCGCACAAGGCTCCTGCTTCTTTTGAACCAAACAAAACAACCCTGTCCCATCTTTTGACATCAGAATTATTAAGTCCGATTTCAATCATGCACTGGTCCATGCATATTCTTCCGCATATAGGATAAGCTTTTCCATTAACTGCAGGTTTTACGACAGAAGAAAATCTTCTCAAAAATCCGTCACCGTATCCAATCGGAATTACTGCAATGTCAGTATCTTTTTTTGCAGTCCATGTGTGACCGTAAGAAACAGAATTTCCTTTTTTAAAATTTCTTACTGAACAGACTCCAGAAACGAGAGTCATTACAGGTTTTAAATTTAAATTTATATTATTTTTTTCGATGTAATTTCTGTTTACCTGATCACAGTAATATCCGTATAAAATGATTCCGGGTCTAACCATATCAAGCTGCCACTCAGGATGCGTAATAAGGGCAGGACTGTTGCAGCAGTGACGGATTCCCGGATTTATTCCTGCCCTTTCTACTTCATCAATTGCCTTCATGAAATTTTCATACTGGGTAATTGTATATTTTACGTCACTTTTTTTTATGCTGTCTGCACATGCAAAGTGCGTGCACATTCCGCCAAGAGTAAGGTTTTTAGAATTAACGATTTTTTCTGCAAGCTCTTTTGCTTCTGTGTAGCGGCAGCCGATTCTTCCCATTCCAGAATCAATTGCAAGATGAACAGAAAATTTTTCACCGCTTTTGTTTAATTCAGCAGAACGAGAATCAAAAAGATTTATGTATTCTTCGTCAAATACAAGAGGCGTAACCGAATTTTTTATTACGTCATCGACTTCCTCAGGCGAACAGAGACTTAACATAAGTAAAGGAGTTTTTATGCCGGCGTTACGAAGCTCCATGGCTTCTTCGACATTTGCGACTGCAAGAAAATCAGCTCCAGCTTCAACAAGGGTTTTCGCGCATTTAACAGCTCCGTTACCGTACCCGTCGGCTTTTACGGCAGCGCATATTTTAGTCTGGGGCTTCAAAAGTACCTTTATGTTAAGGAAATTGTCTTTAAGATTGTTAAGATAGATTTCTGCATGAGTAAGTCGCATGAAATTTATTTTAGTCATTTACAAAAAAAAGGCAAGTACGAAAAGAAATATCAGGATATTTACACACTTTTCCGCTGTCGTTTCTGTATATCAGAACCTGAACCCTTGAGATAAATGCATAAATTTACTATAATATTGCAATATTTTACATATAAATTCAGGGGATAAAGTTAGATTATGAAAAAAGCAATTAAAATTGTATCAAAAGTAATATTTATATTTTCTTTGATGTCTTTTATGCCATCATGTGAATCAACTCAAGTAGAAAATCACGAAGCAGCAGAAAAAACAACGGTTTCAAAAAAATCTTCTTCACAGGAAACAACCGAATCTGCAACGACTTCTCAGTTAAAAAAAGAACTATCAAACATGCAGATTGAACTCGTTTCTTCTGCAGACACACCTTTTGCAGGTTCTGCATTTAAAAATCCGTATGTTATAAGCGTAAAGGACAATGACGGAAATCCATATGCAAATTACCAGCTTACAGTTACATATCCAGAAAAAAAAGCTGACAATGTTATTTCATTCAACACAGCAGAAATCGAAACAAACGAAAAAGGAATCGCTTCTTTTAAACCGGAACCAATTGCAACTTCGATAAATTCAACTGTAACATTCTCGCCTAAACTTCCTGGAAACTCACCTTCGCTTACAAAGCTTGCAAAAGCAGTTGAGCTTGAAGTTCCATGCAGAGTAAAATTTTTACTTCCAAAAGGAAAAATCGTAATGGTAGATTTAATCGACTACACTCCGGACGGCAAGATGAATTTAAACTCTGCCCTTTCTACTTCTTCAAATACAATGCAGGAATTCTGGAAAGCAGGATATCCGTATCAGGCACAGAACGCAGACTTCCATAAAGTTATCGACAAAGGAAACGAAGCAATCTGTCAGGCTGCAAAGAATCTTGTAGGCGGAGCAACATACTTCAGGTACATCGTTTATGGAAAAGTAAAATATGCTTCTGAAATTAAAGAAGTTGAAGGCGGTTTTTCTCTTACACTCACAGCTGATGTAACAGTAATCGATTTTGCAACTGCAAAAGAACTTTACAAAGTTACAAAGACAACAACTGTTGTTGATAAAAATAAATGGAATGTATTAAAGGCATGCCAGACACAGCTTTCTAAAGACCTTGTAAATGATCTTATCTATGCAATGTAAATTGCAATAAAATATAAAGGATTCAAAAATGATTTACACAGATACACGCGACAGTTCAGTTAAAGTAGATTTTAAGACAGCAGTTTTAAACGGAATGAACTCAAAAACAGGAGGGCTTTACATTCCTGTTGAGTTTCCTCGACTTGACGAAAGCATTTTAAAAAGCAACAGCGAACCATCATTCAGATCTGTTGCATTAGAAATGGCAAAGCCTTACTGCAAAGGTGAGATTCCTGATGACGACCTTGACGCAATCATTCAGGATGCGTATCCGTTTATTTCTAAATTAAATCAGATTGATCCTATAACATACGTTCTTGAATTATTCCACGGACCAACATGTGCATTTAAAGATTTTGGTGCACGCTTTATGGCCCGCGTCATGTCATATTTTAACAGAGAAAACAGCGATAATCTTCACATTCTCGTTGCAACTTCAGGTGATACAGGAAGCGCTGTTGGAAGTGCATTCCATAATGTACCCGGAATTGACGTAACAATTCTTTATCCGGAAGGAAAGATTTCTCCTCTCCAGGAAAAACAGCTTTCTACATTTACAGGAAATGTTCGCGCGTTAAAAGTAAAGGGAACTTTTGATGACTGTCAGAAACTTGTAAAGACAGCTTTTGTAGATGAAGATTTAAGAAGCAAATTCAGACTTTCGAGTGCAAACTCAATCAATATTTCACGCCTTTTACCTCAGGGATTTTACTACATGTACGCTTCCCTTCTTGCAAAGGCAAAAAGCTATATTTCAAACAAGCTTGAAGATCCTGCAATCATCGTAACAGTTCCATCAGGAAACTTCGGAAACCTTACATCAGGACTTATTGCACAGAAAATGGGTGCTCCGATTACAGGCTTTGTTGCAGCAACAAATTCAAACAGAACAATTCCAGACTGGATTGCAACAGGAAATTACGAAGCACGTCCTTCTGTAGAAACATATGCAAACGCAATGGACGTAGGTGCTCCAAGCAACTATGAACGTATCGCAGCAATGTACAGCCTCGAAGAAGTAAGGAAACTCTTTGCATCTTACTGGCTCGACAATGACGGAATCATCGAATCAATCAAAGACTGTCACACAAAAACAGGATATATCATTGACCCACACGGTGCTGTTGCATGGAAAGCATGGGACGACATCAGAAGCGGC
>CAJORB010000038.1:0-5351 GCA_905236565.1 uncultured Treponema sp.
AGATTCATCGCCAATGTTGCGCATACCAAGAGCCATTGCAGACATTGTACCAATGTAAACCTGAGTTCTCTGGTCCATGTTAGCACCAATGTGGAACCACATAGAACCTGTAGGAGTGTTTTCACCAGTTGCCTGAGCGAAGCGTCCTGTAAGCATGTTCATACCGTTGAACTGTGCTGAACTTGCGATACGGTCAACTTCATCAACAAGCTGAGAAACTTCTACCTGGATCTGCATACGGTCTTCGTCTGAGTAGATACCGTTAGCTGCCTGAACTGCAAGCTCACGAATGCGCTGCATGATGTCAGTTGTTTCCTGTAAGTAACCTTCTGTTGTCTGAATGAAACTGATACCATTCTGTGCGTTTGTTGAAGCCTGGTTAAGACCGCGGATCTGTGCACGCATCTTTTCAGATACTGCAAGTCCTGATGCATCATCACCTGCACGGTTGATTTTTTCTCCCGAAGAGAGTTTCTCCATATCTTTTGAAAGATAGAGACCTGTTACACCAAGCTGACGATTGGCGAACATAGCTGACATGTTGTGATTGATAACCATAATTTCCTCCTTGGAAATTGCAAGGCAAAATCCTTTTTGCCCGTTTATAAAAATGTGCTTCAGTATTACAAGGCTACATCCACACATTTTTATAGTGAATCGTTTGAGCGTCACTTCGAAAGAAGATTATGCGCCCATAACTCCTCTCTTATGGTATCGGCAACACTATGAGAAAACTTTACAGTTTTTTTAAAAAAAAAATCAAAAATTTTACGTTTTTTTGCTGAATTTAATTCAAATAACAAAAAAAATGCTCCCACAAAAATCTGTGCGAAGCCAAACGCGACGCTTATAGGGCAAATCGATTAGGCGAACGCTTTCGAAGTTTGTTCCGCACATCTTTTTGTTCCGCATTTTTGTGTTTTTAATAAAATCGTATAATTTCTGTGAGAGTATTTTCCGTTTTGTTAAAAAAGCTCATGCAGGTTATTCGTTATTTTACAATCCAGCCATTATTTTTTGCAGAATCCTGCACGCTTTGCCGCGGTGCGAAATCGCGTTTTTCTGCTCAGGAAGCAGTTCTGCGTCCGTTTTGCCGTACTGCGGGAGAAAGAATATAGGGTCGTAGCCAAAGCCGTACTGGCCGCGTGCGTCCTTAATATCCTCGATGATTGTGCCTTCCATCGTCTCCTGTGCAATAAAAAAGCGCGAAGGATTAAGCATTAAAACCATCGAACATGAATAGTGAGCCGAGCGCGGCCCGTTTATGAATGCCGGGATATAATCCGGGTTTTCGCTTGTTACAAACTTTTTCGGATCCGTTATATCAGAAAACTCTGCAAGTTTTTTATTAAGAGATTCAATTAAAAACGCGTTCTGTTCTTCCTGGCTTATTTTAGAACCGTCAGGCTTTCCCTTAGGAAAATCGGGTCCCGCATAACGTGCAGACCATACACCCGGAATTCCGCCTAAAGCGTCAACACAGATACCTGAGTCATCTGCAATTACAGGGCAGTGGACTATATCCCAGAGAGAACGGGCCTTTATCATGCTGTTCTGGTAAAAATCTGTTCCCGTTTCGACAGGATCAAAATCTATTCCTTCATCCTTAGGAATTACAATCGTATGCTCAGAAAATATTTCTGACATTTCGCGTTTTTTATTAAGATTTCCGCTTGCTAAATAAATTTTCATAACAAGCATTCTAATAAAAAAAAGCCGCACGCTCAAGTATATTACTATCCTAAAGCCTCCTTGATTTTCGAAATGTCTGCCTTGTTAAAGTTTGTCAGATATCTGCTTACAACTGCATGCGGTAAACCTATAACTTTTGCAATCTCAGAATTAGAAGGCGCAACCTTAAAATGTCCTCGGTTAAGAAGAGAATTTTTTCTTTCCCAGTTTACCTGCTGGTATTCAAGACTTTTTATGAGGCTTTCAAAATGCGAAGTTTTTCCGTAAAGCTTTTCTTCTTCAAGCTGACTTTTATAATTGTCTATAAAACAAAAAGCCCTGTTACGTCTCTGTTCAATATCCCTTTTATTTAAAGCCTTGTTTATCAGTTTTGATTTAAGAGTGCATACTGAACTTGAGATAATGTCTTCAGAGACTTGGCAGAAAGCACTTACTTTTTTTATCTGTTCATCATTTATGTACCAGGCAGATTTAAGTGCAAGAATCAAAAGCCCCTGACGAAGTCTCCTTTCCTGCGAAGCCTGGCATGTCAGTCTATGCGGAATTTTCTTAAATACCCTTTTAAAAACTAACTGCGGGATTTCTTCGTTTTTATCTTTGGGCTTGTAAGGCGGAATTTCATCTGCAACGTCCGTAACATCATGCATTGTTTTCTGCATCTGTTCAGCATAAGTAAACATCGAATCCCTGAAAATCGTATAACCAAAACTGCTGCGCAAAGCCCTGCGTTTTAGAAAACTGTTTTTAGAATTCTGCAGGGCTTTAAAAACATATGCACCAAATGGTGCAACCTCAGGATCATAACGCTCGAGAAGTTTTTTTACACGCTTCTCAAGAAACTCAAGAAGCAAATCACTCCTTGAGTCCTCGTCAAGACTTTCGAGATCAAATCTCGGATAATTTGTGTAAATGATTTTGTGCACCGCAATGCACGCGCCGGAAACTGACAGCTTTCCTGACTTTACCAGTTCTGGAATTTTATCCAGAGTGAGCACAGTCATAAAAAACTCCTTCCCCCACCATAATTTTATTGATACCAGACATGATCATCAGTAAAATTATGTATGCAAGAAGCGTGCCAAGTTTATGCTAAATTTATTTTAAAATCTTAGAAAATTCGTTTACAATCTGCGGAATAAGTTTTTCGACCCTGCCGTCACAGCTCATGCCCGATGCATTTTTGTGACCGCCACCGCCGAACTTTGCTGCAACGACACTTACATCAACATCATCACGGCTTCTAAAACCTGCAGTGCATGAATGTTCTGTTTCCTGTCTTACAAAAACACATGCTTCAACACCTTCGCATGAAAGAAGCGCCTGATAAAGCATGTCAGAGTCACGGCCTTCCTGTCCGTAAGTTTTTGTTTCTTCCATCGTCTCATAAGCAACGACAAGCTTACCGCCGCAATAGCGTTCTGCATGACCTAAAGTCGTTCCTAAAAGTTTACGTGTAGAGTAGGGTTTACCGCCTGTAATCCTGTCATACATCCTGTTAGGGTTTGCGCCTGCAGCAACGAGTCGGGCGGTAAGTTCAAAAACATTTGCAGAGTCTTCGCGTAAAAATCTAAAAAATCCGGTATCAGTGCACAGACCAAAAAACAAAGTATCAGCAGCTCTTTTATCAAGATTTTTTACAAGACCTTCATAAAGCATCATTACAAGACAGCTTGCTGCAGGACTTGAAGGATCAACGATAGAATAATTTTCATCAAGCCCGGTTGAAGTTTTATGATGATCAATAATAAAAGTATCAAAAGACTTTAAATCTCCGACTTCACCGAGACGCGAAAGTTCTGAACAGTCAGTAATTATAAGTCCGCAGTTTTTTACATCTTCTGCAGACATAAAAGGAATTTCGTTTACAAATTTTTTTTCAAATTCCTTAATTTCTGACCGCTTAAAAGGCCCGGCATTTAAGAGTAAAAAAGGTTTATTAAAATGTTCAAGAATATAAGAAACGCCAAGGATAGAAGAAATGCAGTCTCCGTCAGGATCCTTGTGTCCGGTCACGATAAAATTTTTATGACCGTCAATAAAATTTTTAAATGCACAAATCTGTTTTTCTGTAATAATGTTCATAACTGCTCACAAATAAAAACAATCCGAAATCAAAATGACCCGGATTGTTTTTTTACGTCTTTAAGTTGAATTTACTAAAGGACCTTTTTACAATTCAAGGTCAAAATCATCATCCGAAGAAGGTCCTTCTACATTCTTGCTTGCAAAACCCCAGATTGCATGAGTCTTAGCAGTCGGAATCGTAAGCATAACCTTAAGGAATTTATTGTCCTTCTTTACAACAGTGATGTATGGAGAAAGCTTTTTAGGCATTTCGCGGATAGTAAGTCTTCTAGGTTTATCCTTCTGCCACTTTGCCCATTTTTTTGGAATCGTAGCAATACCGATTTTTGCACCGTTCTTTCCATAGAGAACAACATAGTATTCTGTAGAGTCGAGAACTTTGTAAACCGGTGCTGAATAATATGTAATATTAGAATTATATTTACTCTTGCTTTCCTGAGCCAAAACAGGCAATGAAAGCAGAATACATAAAGCAGCAAAAATCAAGCCTTTCTTTAGTTTCATAAAACCTCCGGATGAATAAACATCATAAATAATCAAGTATATACATTATAAAGCCTTTATCAGATACTGTAAAGTAATATTTTTTTAAACATTTTGATTACCAGCATTATGGCTACAGGAGAATTCTATGATTTACGGATATATCCGCGTAAGTACTGACAAACAGACAGTCGAAAATCAGCGCTTTGAAATAAATGAATATTGCAGAAAAAACAGTTTTTTGATTGATGACTGGATAGAAGAGACGATAAGCGGCGTCAAAAACCCAAATAAACGGGCTTTGGGGCGTCTTCTTTCGCGCGTAGAAAAAGGCGATATTATAATCTGTTCAGAATTATCACGCTTTGGGCGAAGTCTTCTGATGATAATGTCGATACTTAACGTCCTTCTCGAAAAAGGCGTATGCGTTTACACGATAAAAGAAAACTACAGGCTTGGAGATGACATTCAGTCTAAGGTGCTCGCTTTTGCATTCGGAATCAGCGCAGAAATCGAGCGTAACCTCATAAGCCAGAGAACATACGAAGCCCTCAAGCGAAAAAAAGCCATGGGAGTAAGACTCGGCCGGCCATGCGGCAAAGCCAAAAAAGTCAAGCTGTCGGATAAAAAGGAAGTCATACAGGACTTACTTGCCCTGCAGATTTCCAAGATGAACATAGCAAGAATCTTTGATATTTCGGTCCCGACTTTATACCGGTTTATTGAGTGTGAAAATTTATATTTACCCAAGGAATTAAAGAAAGGCCTCTTTGTTAAAAAAGTAACCGAGTAGGGAAGAGCGGCAGAAGAGGAAAGCGGAACCCAAACTTTTATCGTAACATTTAAACCGAGGTTGTGCTAAAAATCAGCCAAAAATAGCGTCTGATTTTTAGCCTGTCAAGTTTGCATTGCAAACTTGCGTTTTTACTGTGCTTCTCATTTCATTGCGAAGCACTCTTAAATGTTACTCAAAAAGTTGACACTTTTATCGTAACATTTAAACCGAGGTTTTTTCATAATGAAAAAAATCGTAGGAACAATCGCAGCAATCGCATTGGCAACAAGCGCTATTTTTGCTGACGTAAACGTAG